>NZ_PIJG01000021.1:0-44270 GCF_002809955.1 Geobacillus sp. Manikaran-105 | reverse complement strand
AACTGAAAAAGGATGTAAGAGATTTTGTCGAAAAATATTTTTTGGACACCCCTGAGGGGCCGAAAAGCCTTGATAAATCAACATTTCTAGAGGGAGGAGTGCTGATGGAAGCGATGATGGAGCAGCGTGACGGCGTCGCCTTGTTTACGATTTGCCGTCCCGAAAAACGGAATGCAGTCAATTTTGCAGTGATGGAGGCGCTTGAGGGAGCGCTGAGCGAGGCGGAAGCGGATGAGCGGGTCAAAATATTTGCCATCACGGGCGCTGGCGATGAGGCTTTTTGCTCGGGCGGCGATTTACACGAGTTCGGGCCTTTGCGCGGCGCTGAGGCGAAACAGATGCTGACGCGCATGGGGGAGGTGCTCTACCGGCTGCTGACGTTTCCGAAACCGACGGCCGCGCTCGTCAATGGCGCCGCGATGGGAGGGGGCTGCGAGCTGGCGACGGCCTGCGATTTCCGTTTTGTCAAAGAAGGAAGCCGAATCGGGTTCATTCAAGGGCGGCTCGGCATCACAACCGGCTGGGGCGGCGCCTCGATGCTGTTCGGCAAACTGCCGTACGCGCGGGCCCTCGATCTATTGCTGCGCGCTGAACCGATGACAGCGGAAGATATGGAAGCGTGCGGGTGGGCTGATGCGGTCTTGGCGGCTGACCACTGGCGCGAGCAATGGCAGGCGCGGCTCGCCCTTTATGCCGCGCGGTCGCTCGCTGTTTTAGAAGCCTATAAGGCGGCAGCGGGCGAAAAATGGCGAACAGCTTGGTTTCGTGAGCAATTTTTCGCTGAAATCGACCGCTGCGCCGCACTATGGGGGTCGGTTGAACATGAACAGGCGTTGCGTCCTTTTTTTCGCAAACAGTAATTTTTTCCTTCTACTGTTTCTATTAGCCGCATACATATAATGACAAAGCGGCGATGAGGAGGGAAGGGAGATGACCGGAGTACGCCAGGACGCTTGGACGAAAGAGGAAGATGAACTGTTGGCCAACGTTGTGCTTCAATATATTCGCGAGGGCGGCACCCAGCTAGAAGCGTTTGCTGAGGTGGGGCGGCGCTTGTCGCGGACAGCGGCAGCGTGCGGGTTCCGCTGGAATTCGTACGTTCGCAAGCAGTATAAAGAGGAAATTGAACAGGCAAAGCAAGAACGGAAAACGCGAAAAAAAGAGGCGGCATCGGTAAAAGAAGGCGGGGGACAAACGGAGATGGAAGCGGCAGCAGAGAGCAAACTGTCATGGACGGAAGTGCTCGCTTTTTTGCAAGCGGAAGGGCAAAAAGCGCGCGACGCCCGGCGGACAGCGGATGAAAATCGGGCGTTAAAAAACGATATGGAGCAGCTGCAACAAATGGTGACAAAGCTGCAAATGGAAAAGGAAGCGTTGCAAAAGCAGCTGGCGGCCGTCCAAGAGGAGTATAAAACGTTGCTCGCCATTATGGAGCGGGCGCGGAAAATAGTGGCGGGCGCCGAAAAACAAACGGAGCCGGCGGCTGAGCGCGTCGGGGAAGGATAAAAGCTGGCCTTTGGGCCGGCTTTTTTTTCTTAACGGATGACGGGGACATTTGCTAAAATAAGGCTAACGCAATTTGGCGGGAAGGCGGGGGAGACATGTGAACATTGGCATTGTCGGCGGCGGGGCGGTCGGCCTGCTTCTTGCCGCTTATCTCGGGCGGCGCCATAAGGTCACGGTGTATACAAGGCGCTTGTCTCAGGCGAGGCAGCTTGCTGAATGCGGCGTCGCCCTGAAAAAAGAAGGAAAAACAACGGAGACTGCCGTTCAAGCAAGGCCGTTTGCCGGGACGGAACTCATTGAGCCGCTTGTGTTTGTGACGGTTAAACAATATGATGTGGCGGATGTCTGCTCCCAGCGTGATTCGTTCCGCCGCGTCGGCACGATTGTTTTTTTGCAAAACGGGATGAGCCATCTCGAACAGCTGTCTGTTTTTGCTGACAAAAACATCGTCGTCGGCGTTGTGGAGCACGGCGCGTTCAAGCTTGACGATCGGACGGTTGCGCACACAGGCGCCGGCAAACTGACGCTTGCCCCCTTCTATGGGTCGCCTGCTGCGGCCGCCGGGCTGGCTAGAGATCGAGAGTTTCCCATTGAATGGGCGGACGATTGGGAGCGCATTCTTGTCGACAAACTTGTCGTCAATGCGGTCATCAACCCGTTGACGGCGCTGTTGCAAGTGAAAAACGGCGAGCTTCTTGAGGTGGCGCCGTATCGGGACATGATGGCGCAGCTGTTTGATGAAGTGCGGCGGGTGTTGCCGCTTCGTGACGTCGGACGGGCGTGGGAGCGGATCGTTCATATATGCCGGAACACGGCGGACAATTATTCGTCGATGTATATGGATGTGGCAAACGGGCGTCGGACGGAAATTGACGCCATTTTAGGCTATGTGCTGAAGCAAGGGGAAGCGCGCGGCGTTGCGTTGCCGCTCGTCCGCTTTGTGTATTGCGCGCTGAAAGGGAAGGAAGGGGGGAGCCGCGATGGGTGACTGGCTCGCGCCGGTGTTGGCGACATTCGTCACACTGCCGCTGCTGCTGTTTTGGCTCGTCTATGCGGCCATGCGCCTGTTTGGCGGGCGGAAACGGGCGGCGTTTTACGCGGCGGTCAACGCGGCGACCGCATTTTTCATCGCCGCCGTCTATTTTTTGCTTGCCGTGCTGTTCGGAAAGTCATATTTTGTCCATCTTCTTCTCTTTTTGCTCGGATTGCACGCCGCCATCGCACTCGGCTACTGGCGGAAAAAGGCGGATTTTCACCTGGCGGCGGTGTTTCGTCTATTTTGGCGGGCCAGTTTTCTCATTTTTGCGTCCCTTTACGCCGGCCTGCTCGTCTATGGCATGATGGCGCGCATCGCTGCCGTCCTTTGAGCAATCATTTTTTCCTCTTGGCGCCGAACGTGCTATACTCATGAAAGAATACATAAGAAAGGGAGTTTTCGCCATGGAGGTTCACGAAATTCCGCTGCCGGCGGCGACAAAGCTGGCGGCCGATTACATAACCGGCGCGTTTCCGGCTGAGAAAGGGTTTGACTACGTTTGGGCTGATGATCAGGCGTTTCGCCGCCGGTTGTCTCATTTGCAAAAACGGACATACGACCGGAGCGGGCTTGCCGATTATTTAGACGCCTATCACCGTCGGTTCTCGGCAAGCAGGGCGACGATGCACAATATCGACAAGCTGCGGCAGGAGAACAGCGTCGTTGTTGTCGGCGGACAGCAAGCCGGGCTGTTGACCGGTCCGCTTTATACGATCTATAAAATCATCACCATCATCCAGCTCGCCAAAGAACAGGAACGGAAGCTTGGCGTGCCGGTCGTGCCGCTGTTTTGGATCGCCGGCGAGGATCATGACATCGCGGAAATCGACCATGTGTATGTGGTAGAGGGCGGCGAAGTGAGGAAAGCGCTATATCCGCACAAGCGGAAGGAAAGGCGGATGGCAGCCGACGTCCCGCTTGATCATGAGCTTGCCGGCGCGTGGATCGAACGTGTCGTGAAAACGTACGGGGAGACGGACGCGACGAACGAACTGCTTTCCTTTCTCAAGACATGTTTGGATGAGGCGCGCACGTTTGTCGACTTTTTTGCGGCGATTGTCTTGCGCCTGTTTGCTGCTGACGGATTGGTTGTCTTGAATGCCGGCGATGCGGCGGTGCGCCTTCTTGAGCGCCGTTTTTTCGCCGCGCTCATTGACCGCCATCGCAGCGTGACATCGGCCGTGTTGGCGCAGCAAGAGGCGCTGCGCGCGCTCGGGTATGCGCCGCTCATTGAGATAGCGCCCAACGCGGCCAACTTGTTTTATTACAACGGCCATGAGCGCCTGCTTTTGCACTATGACGAAGAGCGCGGCGCGTTCCGCGACAAGGCCGGGCATATCGTCTTTGCGAAACAGCAGCTGCTTGAGCTTGCCGAGACGAAGCCGCACTGTTTAAGCAACAATGTTGTCACTCGTCCGCTTATGCAAGAGTATTTGCTGCCGACGCTCGCTTTTGTCGCCGGCCCGGGAGAAATCGCCTATTGGGCGGAGTTGAAGGAGGCGTTTTCGCTGTTCGGATTCGAAATGCCGCCGGTGGCGCCGCGCCTGCAGGCGACGATCGTCGGCCGTTCGCTGCAAACCGATCTCGCTGATCTCGGTCTCGAAGCCGCCGACGTATTGGCCGGGCGGCTCGAAGCGGCCAAGGAGCGATGGCGGAAGGAGACGGCTGAAGTTCCGCTTGCCAAGGCGTTTGAGAAAGCGAAAGCCGACATCGAGGCGGCGCATCAGCCGCTGCGCGCGCTTGGCATGGAGATTGACCGCGGATTGGAAGGATTGGTGGCGAAAAATGCTGCCATCATTCAGTCACAAATCGAGTTTCTTCAGCAAACGTTGGAGCGGGCGCTTTTGCGCAAACATGAGACGACATGGCGCAAGTTTTGGCGCGTCGAAACGGCGCTGCGGCCGAACGGAGCGCCTCAGGAACGGGTTTGGAACGTGTTTTACTACGTGAATCGTTACGGATTTGATTTTGTAAAAAAACTTTCGCTGATCGACGCCCCTGGAAACGGAATGCATAAAATTGTATATATATAAAGCTTTTTCAAAGAAAAAGTCGAAAAGAAAAATCCTGTTTCGAGCAGGATTTTTTTTTTGTGGAATGAAATAGTAACAAAACAATCGCCACAGGTTTGGAAATAAAAGTAAAAGGAGGTTGGAACTAATGGCTCCATCTGGGGATGTCCGACAAAAATAAACAAAAAGGGACGTTTTTTTACAAAAAAAGCTAAAATTTTGTCCGTCTTTGCGATATAATAAGGAAGCAGCGTTTGGAAGCAGCAAAGGTGGTGGACATGTGTTTGAACATACAACGGTGCTGTTAAAAGAAGCGGTTGACGGACTGAACATCCGCCCGGACGGCGTCTATGTCGATTGTACGTTGGGCGGCGGCGGTCATAGCGACTATTTGCTTTCCCGCCTCTCAAAGCGCGGAAAGCTGTTTGCCTTTGATCAAGACGAAACCGCCATTTCGTATGCGCGTGAACGGCTCGCCCGTTATGGCCAGCAAGTGCAGTTTGTGCACCGCAACTTCCGGTTTTTGCAAGAGGAGCTTTCCGCCCGCGGCGTCGCTGCCGTCGACGGCGTGCTGTTTGATTTGGGCGTTTCATCGCCGCAGCTCGATGAGCCGGAGCGCGGCTTCAGCTACCAGCACGACGCGCCGCTTGACATGAGGATGGACCGCAAGCAGCAGCTGACGGCGGCGGAGATCGTCAACCGTTGGCCATATGAGGAGCTTGTGCGCATTTTTTTCCGGTACGGCGAAGAAAAATTTTCAAAGCAAGTGGCGCGCAAAATCGAGGAGGTGCGGCGCGAGAAGCCGATTGAAACGACCGGGGAGCTCGTTGAGGTCATTAAGGAGGCGATTCCAGCGCCGGCGCGCCGCAGCGGCGGACATCCGGCCAAACGCATTTTCCAGGCGCTCCGCATCGCAGTCAACGATGAGCTCGAGGCGTTTCGCGAAGCGCTTGAGCAGGCGATTGACTTGTTGGCGCCGGGAGGACGGGTGAGCGTCATTACGTTTCATTCGCTCGAAGACCGCATTTGCAAGGAGACGTTTAAAAAAGCAAGCGAGAACCCGCCATTGCCTCCAGGGCTTCCAGTTCCCCCCAATGACTACCGCCCTGTGTTGAAAATTATTACAAAAAAACCGGTCGTTCCTTCTGCTGAAGAGGTGGAACGGAACCGCCGCGCCCGTTCAGCCAAACTCCGCATTGCTGAAAAACTGCCGCGCGGCTGAGAAAATAGGTGAGGAGAAACAGGAGGGAAACGCTGTGAACCATTTGGCAGTCAAAGTAGCACGCGAACAAAAGCATCCGGCCGCGCCGCCGAGCCAGAAGCCGCAGCGAAAACGGCGCCTTCGGCTGACGCTGGCTGAGAAGCTGTTGATCGTTTCGTTTTTGCTGTTTGTCTTTTACGCGGCGGTCCATACCGTCTCAACCCAAGTGCAAATTTATGAGCTTAATAAAGATGTCCAAAAGTTGGAATCGGCCATTGATGAACAAAAGAAAGAAAATAATGACTTGTACGTCGAAGTGCAGCGGCTGAGCGCGTACGAGCGCATTTTGCAAAAGGCGAAAGAGCTCGGTTTGTCGCTCAACGAAAACCACGTCAAAGTCGTACAGGACTGATGGGCGATGGAGGCAAAAAAGCATCGCAACACCCATCGCGGGGCGTTTATTTTGTTTTGCGTGTTCAGCTTTGCCTTTTTTCTTTTGTTTGCCCGCTTTGTGCAAGTGCAGTGGACGGGAAAAGCGGAAGGCGAAGCGCTGGCGGAGATCGCGCAGCAGCAGCATAAGCAGACGCGCACGATTGAAGCGAAACGCGGGACGATTTTTGACCGCAACGGCGCCATTTTAGCCCAAGACGTGCCGTCGTATACAGTCGCCGCCATTGTGGACCCGGATGATCCGCGCCGTGTCGCCGATCCAGAGGAAACAGCGGAAAAGCTCGCTCCGCTGCTTGGCATGGACGTCGAGCAAATGGAGCGCATTTTGACCAAAAAGGCGAAACAAGTCGAGTTCGGCTCCTATGGCCGCAATATCAGCTTCGAGCTGAAGCGGAAAATTGAAGCGCTCCATTTGCCGGGCATCATCTTTACCCGCGACACTGCCCGGTTTTACCCGAATGGCGTGTTCGCCTCGCACGTCATCGGCTACGCGCAAAAAAATGCGAAAAACGAAACGGTCGGCAAAATGGGAGTAGAAAAATCGCTTGACCGTTATTTGCGCGAAAAAGACGGCTATGTGTCGTTTGCCAGCGATGCGAAGGGGTTCCGTCTGCCGGAGGCGAGAGAGCGCACGATTGCAAAGCCGGACAACGGCGCGAACGTGTATTTAACGATTGACGCGAAAATCCAGACGTTTTTGGAAGACGCCATGAACGGCGTAGAAAAGCAGTACAAGCCGAAAAAGATCATCGCCATCGTGGCTGATCCGAAAACAGGAAAAATTTTAGCGATGGCGACTCGCCCGAGTTTTGACCCGAACAAACGCGATATTGCGAACTTTTTAAATGACGCTATTTCCTACCCGTATGAGCCGGGGTCGACGATGAAGGTGTTTACGCTTGCTGCCGCCATTAATGAAGGAGTGTACAACGGCAATGAAACGTACCGTTCCGGCTCATACAAAGTCGGGCCGAACACCATCCGCGACCATAACGATGTCGGTTGGGGGACGATTACGTTCAATGAAGGGGTGCAGCGCTCTTCGAACGTCGCTTTTTCCATTTTGGTGAAAGAAAAGCTCGGGGAAGACCGGTTTTTGCAGTATTTGCATCGTTTCCATTTCGATCAGAAAACGGGCATTGATTTGCCGAATGAGGCGATAGGGCAAATTCGTTACCGTTATCCGATCGAACGGATTACGACCGGGTTCGGGCAAGGGACGTCAGTGACCCCGATTCAGCAAATCCAGGCGGCGACAGCGATCGCCAACGACGGAAAAATGATGAAGCCGTACGTCATTGAAAAGGTGGTCGATCCAGACAGCGGCAAAGTCGTTCTCGACCACGAGCCGACTGTCGTCGGTGAACCGATTACGGCTGAAACGGCGCGGAAGGTTCGGGAAATTTTGGAAACGGTTGTCACCTCAGAGCACGGCACCGGCCGCCCGTACCAAATTGACGGCTACCGCGTCGCCGGCAAAACGGGGACGGCGCAAATTCCATCCGCTTCCGGCGGCTATTTGACCGGACGGGAAAATTATATTTTCTCGTTTTTAGGCATGGCGCCGGCGGATGATCCGCGCCTTCTCATGTATGTAGCTGTTCAGCAGCCGCGGTTGGATGTGACGGAAACCGGAGCGGCGCCTGTTTCGCAAATTTTTACAACGGTGATGAAAAGCAGCCTGCAATATTTGCATATTGAACCGAGCAAAGAAAAATCGGTGGAAACGAAACTAGCGGCGCAACGCGCGCTCGATTCGCTGGTCGGCGAGGCGGCCGTCACGGCGGCGGAGCAGTTGAAGAAAAACGGCTATGTGCCGGTCGTCATCGGCACCGGCCGGTACGTTGAGCGGCAGCTTCCGCGCGGCGGAGATCGTCTTCTTCCCGGCGAGCGGGTCGTGTTGAAAACGGATGGAGCGGCGACGATGCCGGACTTGCGCGGGTTTTCGCTGCGGGACGCCATGAAAGTGGCTCATATACTCGGCCTGCGGCCAAGCACGAAAGGAACCGGCTATGTCGTCAGCCAAAACATCCGCCCGGGAGCGCGAGTGCGGCAAGGGGATTATTTGATCGTCGAACTGGCTCCGCCGCGCCAGTGGGAAGAAACGGCGGCAAAGAAAGAACAAGAGGCGGCTGAACGGAAAGAGGCCGGGCCTCACGAGTGATTTTTTGCCGTTCTATAACGGGGCGTACAAGCATATAGTGGAACGAGCCCATCATGAAGGAGGTTCCGCCATATGCGCGTATCGTACGTGACCGTGCGCAAACGGTTGACGATCGTCTTTTTGATCGGCGTTTTGGTTTTTGCCATTATCGATCTCCGTCTCGGCTATGTCCAATTTTGGCTCGGCGATCTATTAGCGGAACGGGCGAAAGGGCTGTGGGGTCGGAACATCCCATTTGAGCCGAAGCGCGGCGAAATTTTGGACCGCAACGGCGTCCCGCTGGCGACGAATATGAGCGCGCCGACGGTGTATGTCATCCCGCGGCAAGTGAAAAATCCGGCGGAAGCGGCAGAAAAGCTGGCGGCGGTTTTGGGCGCTTCGGTCGAATCCGTTTATAAACAAATGACAAAAAACACCTCGATCGTCCGCTTGAAAGAAGGGCGGAAAATTTCCGACGAGAAAGCGGCGGACGTGCGCGCGCTCGATTTGGACGGGGTGTACATTGCTGAAGACACGAAGCGCTACTATCCGTTTGGCAGCTACTTATCGCATGTGCTTGGCTTTACTGGCATTGACAACCAAGGGCTCACAGGGCTTGAACTGTATTATGACAAAGAACTGAGCGGAGAACGCGGTTCGGTGCAGTTTTACTCCGATGCAAAAGGGCGGCGCATGCCCGATATGGCGGATGACTATACGCCGCCGACCGACGGCTTGAACTTGGTGCTCACGATTGACTCACGCATTCAGACGATCATAGAGCGGGAGCTCGATATTGCTGAGGCGAAATACAATCCAGACGGCATCATCGCCATTGCCATGAACCCGAATACGGGGGAAATTTTGGCGATGGCGAGCCGGCCGACGTTTGACCCGGCCGATTACCGCAGCGTCCCTCCGGAAATTTACAACCGCAATTTGCCGATTTGGAGCACGTATGAACCGGGGTCGACGTTTAAAATCATTACGTTGGCTGCAGCGCTTGAGGAGCATAAAGTCAACCTCCTTAAAGACCACTTCTTTGATCCGGGCTACGCTAAAGTGGCCGGCGCTACGCTCCGCTGCTGGAAAAAGGGCGGCCATGGGGAGCAAACGTTTTTGGAAGTCGTACAAAACTCGTGCAACCCGGGATTTGTCGCTTTGGGGGAGCGGCTCGGAAAGGAAACGCTGTTTCGTTATATTAAGCAGTTTGGCTTCGGTGAGAAAACCGGCATTGACCTGCAAGGGGAAGGGACTGGCATTTTGTTTGACTTAAAGCGGGTCGGGCCGGTCGAATTGGCGACGACCGCGTTCGGCCAAGGGGTGTCGGTGACGCCGATCCAGCAAGTCGCCGCCGTATCGGCCGCGATCAACGGCGGCACTCTATACACCCCGTACATCGCCAAAGAATGGGTCGACCCGGAAACAGGGGAAGTCGTACGCCGCAATACACCAAAGGCGAAACGGCGCGTCATTTCCGAGGAAACGTCGAAACAAGTCCGCTATGCGCTTGAGAGCGTTGTCGCCCAAGGCACAGGGAAAAAGGCGTATGTCGAAGGCTACCGCGTCGGCGGGAAAACCGGAACGGCGCAAAAAGCGCAAGGCGGCCGCTATTTGCAAAACAACCATATCGTGTCGTTCATCGGTTTTGCGCCGGCGGACGACCCGCAGCTCGTCGTGTACGTCGCTGTTGACAATCCGAAAGGCACGGTCCAATTCGGCGGCACGGTTGCGGCGCCGATCGTTGGCAAGGTCATAGAAGACAGCCTGCGGGTGATGGGCGTGAAGCCGCGCAAAGACCAACTTGAGAAGGAACGGGGCTGGGATGAGCCGAGAGTCATTGAGGTGCCGAATTTGATCGGACTGACAAAAAAAGATTTGCAAGAACAGTTTTTTGACTTAAAATTAGATGTTAGTGGCGAGGGCGATGTCATCGTCGAACAATCGCCGGAGCCCGGGGTGAAAGTAAAAGAAGGCTCGACGATTCGCATTTATTTGGCGAAACGCGAAGCGGCAGAGGAGCGGTAAACGATCTTGCAAGGGGCGGCCGATGCGATGACTCATCGGGTTGGTTGCGCCCCTTTTTCCGCTGTCCGCTCATAGGGCGAGCTATTTATAAGCGAAAGGGATGACTAAGGATGAAATTGCAAACGTTGCTGTCGCGCTTGCCCGGTTTTTGGGTGCATCGCGGGGGCAATCCGGATATCGTCGCGCTCGAAATGGATTCGCGCCATGTCACGCCCGGTTCGCTGTTTTTTTGCCTTAAAGGATTTACGGTGGACGGGCATGACTTTGCGGAACAAGCGGTGGCGCGCGGAGCAGCGGCGGTCGTGGCTGAGCGTCCGCTCGCGGTGGACGCGCCGCTTGTCCTTGTGCCGGACAGCCGGCGGGCGATGGCGATTTTGGCTGATGCGTTTTACGGGCACCCGACCCATCGACTTCATTTAATTGGCGTGACGGGCACAAACGGAAAAACGACGACGACTCATATCATTGACCAGATCGCGAGAAAGGCCGGCAAAAAAACGGGGCTGATCGGCACGGTCGGGATCAAAATCGGCGCCCGTTCTTACCCGGCGGCGAATACGACGCCGGAGTCGCTCGTCTTGCAACGCACGTTTAAACAGATGATCGACGAGGGCGTGGAGTTTGCGGCCATGGAAGTGTCGTCGCATGCCCTTCACCAAGGACGGGTGCATGGCTGCGATTACGATGTGGCCGTGTTTACGAACTTGACGCAAGATCATCTTGACTATCACGGAACGATGGACGAGTATCGGAACGCCAAAGGGCTGTTGTTTGCCCAGCTCGGCAACCGCTACGACGAGCGGCGGCCGAAATTTGCCGTTTTGAATCATGATGATCCTGTTTCGCAATATTATAAACATATGACAGCAGCACCAATCATCACTTACGGTATTCGCACGAAGAGCGATGTGATGGCGGAAGAGATTGCCATGACCCCGTCCGGCATGGCCTTTCGGCTGTGCACGCCGCACGGATCGGCAGTGGTGGAAACGAAGCTCGTCGGCTTGTTCAACGTCTATAACATGCTTGCGGCGGCCGCTGCCTGCCTTGCCTCCGGGTTTTCGCTTGAAACGATTGCGGCGGCTTTAAGGGATGTCGAGCCGGTGTCCGGGCGGTTTGAAACGGTCGATGAAGGGCAAAATTTTACTATCATTGTAGATTATGCCCATACGCCGGACAGTTTGGAAAACGCGCTAAAAACGGTGCGCCAATTTGCGAAGCGGAACGTCTATGTCGTCATTGGCTGCGGCGGCGACCGCGACCGGACGAAGCGGCCGCTTATGGCGCAGGTGGCGGTGCGCCACGCGGATGTCGCCGTGTTCACCTCCGACAATCCGCGCTCGGAAGACCCACAGCAAATTTTGCGGGATATGGAAGCGGGGGTAAGTGATCAAGATGGAAGGTACGTGACGATTCCTGACCGGGAAGAGGCGATCCGCTACGCCATCCGGCAGGCGCAAGAAGGAGATGTTGTGTTGATTGCCGGTAAGGGGCATGAAACGTACCAAATCATCGGCGGCAATGTGATTGAGTTTGACGATCGCGCTGTCGCCCGAGCGGCGGTGAGGGAGAGAACATGACGATGGTTACGTACGGAATGGTGCAGAAAATTGCGAACGAAGCGCGCGGCATTGTGGACGAAACGATTCGTTTTCACGCGGTGTTTGTCAATCCGGCCGAACAGGTGAAAAAAGGGCTGTTCGTGCCGCTTGAAGATGCGGCGGAAACGCTGAAAACGGCCATCGAGCACGGGGCGATCGCTTCGTTTTGGCCGATCGGAGAGCCGTTGCCGCGCTACATTCCTAATCAGTTTCCGCTCTTTTTCGTCCCGTCGCCGCTTGCGGCGGCCGCCGCGCTGCTTGAGCGGTATTTGCGGGAAGGCGGCCGGGGAACGGAATTTTCGTTTTCGTTCCCGGAAGAAGGCGGGGAGTATGTCCCGGCTGATGAAGCAATCCGCCTCCGGCTCGCCGAGTTGCAGAAACGGTGGCTGGACGCGCGGCAGGCAAAAGGATGTGACGATTCATGCCAGAACAAATAATTGTCATTGCGATGGCTGTTTCCTTTTTGGTCACCGTCATTTTGTCGCCGCTGTTCATCCCGTTTTTGCGGCGGTTAAAATTTGGGCAAAGCATTCGCGAGGAAGGGCCGAAGTCGCATCAAAAAAAATCGGGCACCCCGACAATGGGCGGCATTATGATTTTGCTTTCGATCGTGGCGACAACGTTATGGATGACATCGAGATTGGCCGTCCTGTCGGTGGAAACATATTTATTGCTGCTTGTTACGGTTGGCTACGGGGTGCTCGGCTTTTTGGACGATATGATCAAAGTGGTGATGAAGCGGAACCTGGGGTTGACGAGCCGGCAAAAATTTATCGGCCAGCTCATCATTGCCGTTGTTTTCTTTTTTGTCTACCGGCAAAGCGGCTTTTCGACGGAAGTACATATCCCCGGGACCGGTTGGTCGTTTGACCTTGGCTGGGCTTATGGGGTGCTGCTTTTGCTCATGCTTGTCGGCGGCTCCAACGCTGTCAACTTGACCGACGGGCTCGATGGGCTTTTGGCCGGCACGGCGGCGATCGCCTTTGGCGCGTATGCCGTGTTGGCTTGGAATCAAGGTCAGTACGATGTGGCGGTGTTTTGCGTCGCCGTTGTCGGCGCTGTGCTCGGCTTTTTAGTGTTTAATGCCCATCCGGCAAAAGTATTTATGGGGGATACCGGATCGCTCGCGCTTGGCGGGGCGATCGCTGCGGTCGCTGTCTTAACGAAACTCGAGCTGCTGCTGATCATTATTGGCGGCGTCTTTGTCATTGAAACGCTGTCTGTCATCATTCAAGTCGCCTCGTTCAAAACGACCGGCAGGCGCGTTTTCCGCATGAGCCCGCTCCATCATCATTATGAGCTCGTCGGTTGGTCGGAATGGCGCGTTGTCGTGACGTTTTGGGCCGTCGGCCTGTTGTTTGCCATGCTAGGAATTTATATCGAGGTGTGGATGTAATTGAAACCGACTCTTTTCTATCAACATCGTCGTGTGCTTGTGATTGGATTGGCGAAAAGCGGGGCGGCAGCGGCCCGCCTGCTCGTTGAATTAGGGGCGGAAGTCGTCGCCAACGATCAAAAACCGTTGGCGGAAAACGCGGAGGCGAAGCAGCTTGAAGAGCTCGGCGTCCGCGTCGTTTGCGGCGGCCATCCGCTCGAACTGCTCGATGAGCCGTTTGACCTCGTCGTGAAAAATCCGGGCATCCCGTATACGAATCCGTTAGTGAAAAAAGCGCTTGAAAAAGGGCTTCCGGTCGTGACCGAGGTGGAGCTGGCTTATCACATTTCCGAAGCGCTGTTTATCGGCATTACCGGATCGAACGGGAAAACGACGACAACGACATTGATTTATGAAATGTTAAAGGCGGATGGCCAAGACCCGTTGCTTGCCGGCAATATCGGCTTAGTCGCCTGCGAGGTGGCCAAGGAAGCGAAGCCGGGCCAATGGCTCGTCACCGAACTGTCTTCGTTCCAGCTTGCCGGCATTGATCAATTCCGTCCTACGATCGCCGTCTTGCTTAACATTTTTGATGCCCATTTGGACTACCATGGCACAAGGGAAGCATACGCGGCGGCGAAGGCGAATATTTTCCGCAACCAAACAGAACAAGATTATGCGGTCGTCAACGCGGATGACCAGACCGTGATGGACATCGCCGCCTCGATTCGATCGCAAAAGGTGCTGTTTTCGGCGACGAAGCCGCTCGGTGAAGGGGCGTACGTCGACAATGGCGCCGTTTGCTGGAACGGAGAGCCGATCATCAAGACAGCAGACATTGTCCTCCCCGGCCAGCACAACGTGGAAAACATTTTGGCCGCGGTGGCGGCTGCCAAGCTGGCCGGCGCCAGCAACGAGGCGATCGTTCAAGTGTTGACGACGTTTGCCGGCGTAAAACATCGGCTTCAATATGTAGCCGAAGTCGACGGCCGGCGGTTTTACAACGACTCGAAGGCGACGAACATTTTGGCGACGCAAAAGGCGCTTTCGGCGTTCGCCGGCGAACCGGTGATTTTGTTGGCCGGCGGGCTTGACCGCGGCAATGAGTTTGACGAGCTTCTTCCGTACTTGCGGCAGGTGAAAGCGGCGGTATTGTTCGGGCAAACGGCGGAGAAAATCGGGCGCATCGCCCGGGAGGCGGGAATAGAAACGATCGAATATGTCGATAATGTGGAAAAAGCTGTCCCGGTTGCCTTCCGGCTTTCCGAGCCGGGCGATGTTATTTTGCTCTCTCCGGCCTGCGCCAGCTGGGATCAATACAAAACTTTCGAGGAGAGAGGGGACATTTTTATCGACGCCGTGCATAAGTTGAAATAGAGGGAAAGGGACAGCCCTTTCCTTCTAGTTTACAAAATAGAGGTGTTGGGCATTGCCGCGGAAAAGGTCTGCGCCGGATTTTTTGTTGATTCTTTTAACGTTTTCGCTCTTGGCCATCGGGCTTATTATGGTGTACAGCGCGAGCGCCATTTGGGCGGAATACAAGTTTCACGATTCGTTTTTCTTTGCCAAGCGCCAGCTGTTGTTTGCCGTCGTCGGCATTATCGCCATGTTTTTTGTGATGAACATCGATTATTGGACATGGCGCGACTGGTCGAAAGTGTTGCTCATCGTTTGTTTCGGGCTGCTTGTACTCGTGTTGATCCCGGGCGTCGGCATGGTGCGCAATGGGTCGCGCAGCTGGATCGGCGTCGGGGCGTTTTCCATCCAGCCGTCCGAATTTATGAAGCTGGCGATGATCGCGTTTTTGGCCAAATATTTATCCGAAAACCAAAAGAAGATTACATCGTTTAAACAAGGATTGCTGCCGGCGCTGGCGCTCGTGTTTGCGGCGTTCGGCATGATTATGCTGCAGCCGGACTTAGGGACGGGCACCGTGATGGTCGGCACATGTGTGGCGATGATTTTTGTCGCCGGCGCCCGCCTCAGCCATTTTGTGGGCCTTGGGGTGTTGGGGCTTGCCGGGTTTGCCGCCCTCGTTTTATCGGCGCCGTATCGAATCAAGCGGATTACATCGTTTTTGAATCCGTGGGAAGACCCGTTGGGGAGCGGATTTCAAATCATCCAGTCGCTGTACGCCATCGGTCCGGGCGGGCTGTTTGGCCTGGGGCTCGGGCAAAGCCGGCAAAAGTTTTTTTATTTGCCGGAGCCGCAAACCGATTTTATTTTCGCCATTTTGGCCGAGGAGCTCGGTTTTATTGGCGGATCGCTCGTCCTTCTTTTATTCAGCCTTCTTCTTTGGCGCGGCGTGCGCATCGCCCTTGGCGCCCCCGATTTGTACGGCAGCTTTTTGGCGCTTGGCATCATTTCGATGATTGCCATCCAAGTGATGATCAACATCGGCGTTGTCACCGGGCTGATGCCCGTCACCGGCATTACTCTCCCGTTTTTGAGCTACGGCGGATCGTCGTTGACATTGATGCTGATGGCGATCGGCGTGCTGCTCAATATTAGCAGACACGCCCGCTATTAGGCAGGCGGCGGCGTCCGCTGTTTTTGTTTGTTCGGGCGGCTTGCCGTCGAACAGTGCCGGCAAATGTTATAAAAAACGGTCTCTCTCGCGATCTATTTGTGATATAATGAAAACAAGTGCAAAGAACAAGAAAACGGCAGCGGATGCCGTTTGTTTTTATTCGAGCGCAGCCATGGAGCTGCCCGCGGGCAGGAAAGCGGGGAAGGCAATGGAAAAGGGAAAGGTTGTTGTTCTTGAAGACCGCGTCCCAAAACTGAAAGAGCGTCGCCGCCAAAAAGCGAACCGTCGGCTGATTTTGTATTTGTCCTTCTTTTTTCTGTTTATTTTGTGCGTTCTTTACTTCCAATCGCCGTTAAGCGCCGTCAGGCATGTGGAGGTGAGCGGAAACCGCCATTTGCCGGCGGAGCGCATCATCAGCTTGAGCGGCATTACGAAGCGGACAAGCTTTTGGAAAGTGAACGAACAAAGTGTGGCAACGAGGATCGCCCGCCATCCGGAAATTAAAGAGGCAACCGTGGAAAAGAGGCTGCCGAACACGATTGTCATCCGCGTCCACGAATGGCGGCGGGTCGCTTATGTCTACGACCGGCAAACATTTTTCCCGCTGCTTGAGAACGGACGGCTGTTAAAGCAGGAAGCGGTGAAAACAGCCCCGAGCGATGCGCCTGTGCTCGTCGGTTGGAAAAACGGCGACGCCATCGCCGAGATGACTGGACAGCTGGCGGAACTGCCGGCGCCGGTGCTTGGCGCCATGTCGGAAATTCACTACAAGCCGAACAGCGAGTATGAAGACCGCGTCATCGTCTACATGAACGACGGGTATGAGGTAAGTGCGACGATTCATCGTTTTGCGGACAAGCTGTCGCATTATCCGGCGATTGTCGCCGAGCTTGACCGAAATGTCAAAGGGGTCATTCACCTCGAAGTCGGCAGCTACTTTGTCCCGTACGAGCCGCCGAAAAAGGAGGACGACGATGAGACAACAAGCCCATAGCCGCATCCTCCTTACTTTTATTTGCTTTTTATTCGGCGCCATGCTCGGGTTTTCCTACCAACATGCCAAAAACGATCCATCCCGCCGCGAATGGAGCGACAGCGAGTGGAAAAGGGAATACGAGTTTCGCTCGGCGCTGATCGCTTTGCAAAAGGAAAACCGGTCGTTAAAGCAACAGCTTGTCGAAAAGCAAGACGAACTGGCCGCTTGGGAAAAAAAACTGGCCGACCGGCAGACGAACGAAGCCGGGCTGGCGAAAGAAGCAGAACAGCTGCGCATGTATGTTGGAAAGGCGAGGGTGAAAGGAAAGGGTGTAGCAGTCACGCTTTCCGACTCCTCTTACATCCCCTCTGAAGCAAGTGCTACTGATTATATCGTTCACGAACAGCACGTATGGAAAGTCGTTCACGAGCTGCTTATTTCCGGCGCCGAAGCGGTCGCCATTAACGGGCAGCGCATTTCCCATCGCTCCTACATTGTGTGCAACGGTCCGGTCATTGAGGTTGACGGGACGCAACATGCCGCTCCGTTTGTCATTTCGGCGATCGGCGACCCGGATGTGCTGTCGTCTGCGCTCGTCCTGCCAGGCGGCGTCGTCGACGAGCTTGTTCAAGACCATATCGATGTAAAAGTGGAAAAGCAAGAGGCGATTACGCTCGATCCGGTATTCGCGCCCAGACCGTAAAACGGGCAGGAAGGAGCGGTGAAGCGCATTGGAGCGAAAAAGACAGCTGTATTTTGCCGGGATTGCCGGCGTGTTCGGATTGATGCTGGCCGTCGGGATGCGGACGACGCTGCCTTCGGAAGAGCGCGATACGCGCGACATTTGGGAGCTGCGCGCCGATTTGACAAAGGAGCAGAAGCTTGAACAGCAGCTGCTTGAGGAGCTGGAACGCTACGAGGCGAAATTGCGCCATTACCGGCGCGAGGAGCAGGAAGACGGTGAGGCGGCGCTCGAGGAGACGGTCGCCGAGCTTAGGGAAGAAGCCGGACTGACCGAGGTGAAAGGGCGCGGCGTGGTGCTGACGATCGCGCCGTTTGCGGCGGGCGGCTACGTCGGTCCGGTCGCCCAAACGGTGTCGCCGGAGCTGCTGCAGCGGTTGGTAAATGAATTGAACAAATATGGAGCAAAGGAAATCGCCATTAGCGGCGAGCGGCTGACGAACCGGACGGCGATTCGCGATGTCAACGGGGTGACGAAAGTCGGTCGCCGGCCGCTTCAGCTGCCGGTTGAGGTGAAGGCGATCGCGGACGATGCGGACAAGCTGTATAGCGGGTTGACGGTTTCGCCGATTCGGGATGATTTCATCGTCGAAAACTTGGAGCTTTCGATTTCCAAGCCGAAACCGATGATCGCCATTCCGCCGTCAACCGAGCGGCTGGAGGTAAAATACATGGAGACGGCGAGCGCCGGCAAGGAGGAGAAATAGCATGTGGCTTCCGCTTCTCGGATTGTTGCTCGGGTTTGCCGTCGGCGTCCTGGCCGGCTGGGAAGTTCCCGATCAGTATTCCAGTTATTTGTCGATTGCCATTTTGGCCGCCTTTGATACATTAATAGGGGGATGGCGCGCCCATTTACAAGGAACGTACGACGAAACAGTATTTATAACCGGGTTTTTTTTCAATATCATCCTTGCCACAACTTTGACTTTTCTTGGGGTGCATCTTGGTGTAGACTTGTATTTGGCGGCCGTCTTCGCGTTTGGCGTCCGCCTGTTTCAAAACATTGCCATCATCCGTCGCCTTTGGCTTGCCGAATGGGCGGAGCGGCGGGAAAATCGCGAAAAAAGTTAAGCGGAAGACAGGAAAGTGTCTTCCTGTGTTGAATTATATGGAGTAAAACAAAATGCGATGTTCTTGCGAAAATCGCGAGCTGGATATAGACGAAGAGATGGACAGGGAAATTTCAGCCGAAAAAGGAGGTGTCGCTGCTTACTGAAACGCCGGCTGACATCGGCGCGTTTTTAGTAGGCAGATGCCAAAAGATGAGCAGCAATGAGATCGTCGTTAGCCTGGATGTCGGAACATCGAGCGTCAAAGTCATCATCGGGGAAATGTTGGGCAGCTCGATTAACATTATCGGAATCGGCAATGTGAAATCAGAAGGGCTCAAAAAAGGCGCGATTGTTGATATAGATAAAACGGTGCAATCGATCAAGCGCGCGGTCGAACAAGCGGAACGGATGGTCGGCCTTTCGATCCGCCGCGTGATTGTCGGGGTGGCGGGAAGCCATATTCAGCTGCATGACTGCCATGGCATCGTTGCGGTTGCCAGCGAAAACCGCGAAATCAGCGATGAAGACGTTGCCCGCGTCATCGATGCAGCGCAAGTCGTTTCCATCCCGCCGGACCGGGAAATTATCAGCGTCGTTCCGCGCCAGTTTATCGTCGACGGCTTAGACGGCATCCACGACCCACGCGGCATGATCGGCGTCCGCTTGGAGATGGAAGGGACGATGGTGACCGGAGCGAAGACGATTTTACATAATCTCCTTCGCTGTGTGGAACGCGCCGGTTTGGAAATCAGCGACATTTGCCTCCAGCCGTTAGCGGCCGGTTCGCTGGCATTATCCGACGATGAGCGGCACTTGGGCGCCGCGCTCGTCGATCTGGGCGGCGGTTCGACAACGGTCGCTGTCTTTGAGCAAGGGGCGTTGCAAGCTGTCTCTTCACTGCCGGTCGGCGGGGAGCATATTACAAAAGATTTGGCCATCGGGCTGCGGACAACAACGGAGGATGCGGAAAAAATCAAATTGAAGCACGGGTATGCGTTTTACGACTACGCTTCGGACGAAGAAGTGTTCAGCGTGCCGGTCATGGGCAGCGATCAACACCAGCAGTTCAGCCAGCTTGAGATCGCCGATATTATTGAGGCGAGGATGGAGGAAATTTTGCAAATGGTTCAACATGAAGTGCGCCGGCTTGGCTTTCGCGACCTTCCGGGCGGCTATGTGCTGACCGGCGGCGTGGCGAATATGCCGGGAGTGTTGGAGTTGGCTCACGTCGTCCTAGGGACGAGCGTCCGTGTTGCCATGCCGGATTACATCGGCGTGCGCGACCCGCAATACACGATCGGCGTCGGCCTGCTCAAGTTCGCCTACCGGCAGGCGCAGCTGCAAGGGAAAACCGTCCCGGCGGCGGCCGCGGCGGAGCCGGCCGAGCGCCCGGCGCCAAAACAACAATCGAAACCGAAAAAGAAAGAAGACCATTTCGGGAAGAAGGTCAAGAAATTTTTCGGTTCTTTCTTTGAATAGAGATTGAAATTTTAGGAGGATTTGGCCATGTTGGAGTTTGAGACAACAGTCGATCAGTTGGCAACGATCAAGGTGATTGGGGTCGGGGGCGGCGGCAACAACGCCGTCAATCGGATGATTGAACACGGAGTGCAAGGCGTTGAATTTATTGCCGTCAATACCGATGCACAGGCGCTCAATTTGTCGAAGGCGCCGACGAAACTGCAAATCGGGGCGAAGCTGACACGCGGCTTGGGTGCGGGAGCGAACCCAGAAGTTGGAAAAAAAGCAGCTGAGGAGAGCAAAGAGCAAATTGAAGAAGCGCTTCGCGGCGCCGATATGGTGTTTGTCACCGCTGGCATGGGCGGCGGCACGGGAACTGGGGCGGCGCCCGTCATCGCCCAAATCGCCCGTGAATTAGGAGCGCTCACGGTCGGTGTCGTCACGCGCCCGTTTACGTTTGAAGGGCGGAAGCGGGCGACGCAGGCCGCAAGTGGCATCGCCGCCATGAAAGAGGCGGTCGATACGCTCATCGTCATTCCGAACGACCGGTTGCTTGAGATTGTTGACAAAAATACGCCGATGCTTGAGGCGTTCCGCGAAGCGGACAATGTGCTGCGCCAAGGGGTGCAAGGCATTTCCGATTTGATCGCTGTGCCGGGGTTGATCAACCTTGACTTCGCCGATGTGAAAACGATCATGTCCAACAAAGGCTCGGCGCTGATGGGCATCGGGATTGCCAGCGGCGAAAACCGAGCGGCTGAGGCAGCCAAAAAAGCCATTTCCAGCCCGCTGTTGGAGACGTCGATCGACGGGGCGCAAGGCGTGCTCATGAACATCACCGGCGGCATGAACTTAAGTTTGTACGAAGTGCAGGAGGCCGCCGACATCGTCGCTTCGGCGGCCGATCAAGAAGTGAACATGATTTTCGGCTCGGTCATCAACGAAGACTTAAAAGACGAAATTGTCGTCACTGTCATCGCGACCGGGTTTAACGAAAACGTTGCTTCGCAGCCGCGGCCGCCGCGCGCCGGCATCGGGACGGCGCCGAAAGTGACGCCGGCGCCGAAGCGGGAAAAGCGCGAAGAACCGGCGCAAGATTATGCGGCGCTCCGGTCCGGGCAGGCGGAAGACCCGCTCGATATTCCGGCGTTCTTGCGTAACCGCAACCGTCGCCGTTGAGGAGCTATCGGGCATGAACAAGCCGTGTTCATGCCTTCTTTTTTTGCCCTCTCCCCGCGCTTCAAAGGGCGGTTTTCCTCGTTCGCACGTTTCCCCTCGCTTTGACAAAACATTCTGTTTTTCACCACCACCGATTGACAGACTTTCCAACGGGATGTGCTATATACTTGTTTCAGACAAAAGCCGATGGGGCGGGGGAGGGGCTTGCCGGTTGGTTGTGTATCTTGATGTCATTTGGCTTTTGAACGTCTGTTTTGATGCAATGCTTCTTTGGCTGACAGCGCTCATGCTTAAGCGCCCGATCGTCTGGTGGCGGCTGTTGGCCGGAGCGTTGATCGGGTCGCTGCTTGTGGTGCTGCTGTTCACCCCGTTGTCCGCCATCGCCCAGCACCCGCTTGCCAAAATGGCCGCCTCGATCTTGATTGTGCTCGCCGCTTTTGGCTTTAAGCGGCCGCGCTATATGATCGAGAACATGCTGGCGTTTTACTTTGCCACGTTCGCTGTCGGGGGCGGCATGCTGGCGGTTCATTATTTTTTCGCCGAGCAACTGTCCGTGCAGAACGGATTATTGATGATGCATCCCCCCGGGGCGGGCGACCCGGTGAGCTGGCTGTTTGTCCTCGTCGGGTTTCCGGTGTTGTGGCTTTTTTCCCGCCGCCGTGTGGAACAGATTCGCGAGAAAAAATTGCGCTTCGAACATATTGTGGATGTCATTGCTGTTTGGGAAGGCCGGCCCCTTGCCCTAAGAGGGCTCATCGACAGCGGCAACCAGCTGTTTGACCCAGTGTCCAAAACGCCGGTGATGATCGTGGACCGGGAAAAAGCGAAGGACGTGCTGCCCGAAGAGCTGATGGCCTATATGGCAGCCATGACGGTTGACGACCCGCCCGAACAGTGGGCCCATCGTCTTCGTCTCATTCCATACCGCGCAGTGGGCAGCGGCCCGCAAATGATGATGGCGGTAAAACTAGACCGCATCGCGCTGTCATACGAAAACGAGTGGCTTGAGGTGAAACATGGGCTTATGGCCTTAAGTGCAGACCCGCTTTCAGCCGACGGAGAATACGATTGCATCATCCATCCGAAAATGGTGCAGGCGGGAAGAAAGCTGACCGCTTCATAGGTCGTTACTATATCATACTCGCGTTTTATCCGTTTAGAAGGGGGATTTTGATGAAAAGATGGAAACTTCGGTTCATGTATTGGCTGTATAAGCTGCTGGCCAAACTTGGGTTGAAGGCCGACGAAATTTACTATATCGGCGGCAGCGAGGCGCTTCCGCCGCCGTTGACGAAAGAAGAGGAAGAGCAGTTGATCGAACGGCTGGCCACCGGTGATGAGACGGCGCGGTCGCTGCTCATTGAACGCAATTTGCGGCTTGTCGTCTACATTGCGCGCAAGTTTGAAAACACCGGCATTCACATCGAAGATTTGATCAGCATCGGAACGATCGGCTTAATCAAAGCGGTCAATACGTTTAACCCGGAGAAAAAAATCAAGCTGGCGACTTATGCATCACGCTGCATTGAAAACGAAATTTTAATGTATTTGCGCCGCAACAATAAAGTGCGGGCGGAAGTGTCGTTTGACGAACCGCTCAATATCGATTGGGACGGCAATGAGCTGCTGCTGTCCGATGTGCTGGGAACGGAAGACGACGTCATTACAAAGGATTTGGAGGCGGACGTCGACCGGCGGCTGCTGCTAAACGCCTTGCACCAGCTGAGCGACCGTGAAAAGCAGATTATGGAATTGCGCTTTGGTTTGTCAGGAGGAGAGGAAAAAACGCAAAAAGATGTCGCTGACTTGCTCGGCATTTCGCAATCGTACATATCGCGGCTCGAGAAGCGGATCATTAAACGGTTGCGCAAAGAGTTCAACAAAATGATGTAGCAAGCGGCGGGAGTGGACGCTCCGCCGCTTTTTTTCGCTCGGACAGGCTGTGCATATTTTTCCCTCCCAGGGAGATACTGAAAACTGACGACTTAGCATCTCCTGATGGGAGGGAACAACTTGACGAGGAACAAAGTCGAAATTTGCGGCGTCGACACTTCAAAGCTTCCCGTCCTCAACAACGAGGAAATGCGGGAGCTGTTTCGCCGGATGCATGAAGGGGATTTGGAAGCAAGGGAAAGATTGGTAAACGGAAACTTACGCCTCGTGTTAAGCGTCATTCAACGCTTTAACAACCGCGGCGAGTTTGTTGATGATTTATTTCAAGTTGGCTGCATCGGACTCATGAAATCGATTGATAATTTTGACCTCAACCAAAATGTGAAATTTTCCACTTATGCGGTGCCGATGATCATTGGCGAAATCCGCCGTTACTTGCGCGATAACAATCCAATTCGCGTCTCGCGCTCGCTGCGCGACATCGCTTACAAAGCGCTGCAAGTGCGGGAGCGGCTCATGAGCGAGACGGCGAAAGAACCATCGACGGAAGAGATCGCGAAAGAGCTTGGCGTCGCCCATGAAGAAGTCGTTTTTGCCCTTGATGCCATTCAAGATCCGGTTTCCTTATTTGAACCGATATACAACGACGGCGGCGACCCGATTTACGTGATGGATCAGCTGAGCGACGAGCGCAACCGCGACAGCCAATGGATTGAAGAAATCGCATTGAAAGAGGGCTTGAGGCGGTTGAATGAGCGAGAGAAAATGATTATCCGCAAACGGTTTTTCCAAGGAAAGACGCAAATGGAAGTCGCCGAGGAAATCGGCATTTCCCAGGCGCAAGTGTCCAGGCTTGAAAAGGCAGCGATCCGGCAAATGAATAAAAACATCCAAGTGTGAACGGCTGCTGGGGCAGCCTTTTTTTCTTTGGCACATAACCGGTTGGGCGGCGTCATATAGATGAAAAAGAGGAGAGGAAAGGCGGGGGACTGAACCGTGATGAGAATTTCCGAGTTTCAAACGAAAGATGTCGTCAATGTGGCCAACGGGAAGAAGCTTGGCAACATCGGGGATATTGACATCGATTTAGATACAGGCAAAATCCGGTCGCTCATTATTTTAGGCTCCGGAAAGATGCTCGGGTTGTTCGGGCGTGAAGAAGCGGTCGTCATTCCGTGGCAAAACATCGTCAAAATCGGAGCGGATGTCATTTTAGTCCGCCTGCATGATGCCGACTGAGCGGCCCGCGCAACGAGCGGCATATTGAGTGGCGGGATTGCACCAATGTTTCGACAAAATCGCAAATAAAGGTTATCACAAACAAACAAACTATGATAAAATAGGAAAAAAAGTGATAAAAACCTACAAAAACAGCGTGAGGTTGACGCGAATGCCGGACATTTTTCAACAAGAAGCTCAAGGATGGCTCCGCTGCGGGGCGCCCCCGTTTGCCGGAGCAGTCGCCGGGTTGACAACGAAACAAGGCGGAGAAAGCGAAGGGCCGTTCGCCTCGCTGAATATGGGGCTGCATGTCGGCGACGATCGCATGCATGTCGTCAACAACCGCCGCCGTCTGGCCGAATGGCTTTCTGTTCCGCTCGATCATTGGGTGTGCTGTGAGCAAGTGCACGGCGCCGTGATTCGGAAAGTGACGAAAGGCGATCGGGGGAGCGGGGCGCACGACTTCGCTGCAGCGGTCCGGGGGGCCGACGGGCTGTATACGGATGAGGCGGGGGTATTGCTCGCACTTTGTTTTGCTGATTGTGTGCCTGTCTATTTTATCGCGCCATCGGCGGGCCTAGTCGGCCTTGCCCACGCCGGCTGGCGGGGGACGGCGGGCGGCATTGTCCAAAACATGGTGCGGCTTTGGCAGGAGCGCGAACACATTGCCCCGTCCGACATCTATGCCGCGATTGGACCGGCCATTGGCCCATGCTGTTACACGGTTGATGACCGGGTGATCGATGGCCTGCGTCCGACTCTTCCTGCGGGCGGCCCGTTGCCGTGGCGCGAAACAAGCCAAGGGCAGTATGCGCTTGATTTAAAAGAGGCCAACCGGCTGCAGCTTGCGGCCGCCGGGATTCCAGACCGCCATATTTATGTATCGGAACGCTGTACAAGCTGTGAGGAGACGTTGTTTTTTTCCCACCGCCGCGACCGTGGGACGACAGGGCGGATGTTGGCGTTTATCGGCCGAAGGGAGGAAACAGCATGACCGTACGCGACAACTTGGCAGCCGTTCGCCAGCGCATCGAGGCGGCTTGCGCCCGCGTCGGCCGCAATCCGGCCGACGTACGCATCGTTGCTGTCACGAAATATATTGATGCCGAAAGGGCGCTTCATGTGCTTGACGCCGGCATTGCCGACCTCGGCGAAAACCGCGCCGGCCAGCTGCTTGAAAAGTATGAACGGATCGGGGACCAGGCGGTGTGGCATTTTATCGGGACGCTTCAGTCGCGCAAGGTGAAGGACATTATCGATAAAGTCGATTACATCCATTCGCTTGATCGCCTGTCGCTGGCGAAAGAAATTGAAAAGCGGGCGGTGCGGCCGGTGAAATGTTTTGTGCAAGTGAATGTATCGGGAGAAGCGACGAAGCACGGCCTCTCTCCTGACGAGACCGTCCCGTTCATCGATCAGCTCCGTTCGTTTTCGCACCTTGAGGTCGTCGGATTGATGACGATGGCCCCGCATACGGATGACGAGGCGGTATTGCGCGCCTGCTTCCGGCAATTGCGGGTCTTGAAAGAGCGCGTTCAGGCGCTCCGCTGGCCGCATGCGCCGTGCACGGAGCTGTCGATGGGCATGTCGAACGATTACGAGATCGCCATTGAGGAAGGGGCGACGTTTGTGCGCATCGGCAGCGCGCTTGTCGGATCATTGTAGGAGGTGAACTTGATGGGGTTGATGAAAAAATTTCGCGATTATTTTTTAGAAGAAGATTACGAAGACTATGAAGAAGAATACGAAGCGCCGCAGCCGGAAGAGGAGGCGCCGCTGCTGAAGGCGGCAAACAAGGCGAACGTCGTCAGCTTGCAAAGCGTGCAAAAATCGGCGAAAGTCGTGCTCGCTGAGCCGCGGGTGTATGCGGAGGCGCAGGAAATCGCCGATCATTTAAAAAGCCGGCGGGCGGTCATCGTCAATTTGCAGCGCATCCAGCATGAGCAGGCGAAGCGGATCGTCGACTTTTTAAGCGGCACGGTGTACGCCATTGGCGGCGACATTCAGCAAGTTGGCACGAAAATTTTTTTGTGCACCCCGGACAACGTCGACGTCAGCGGCGCGATTTCGCTTGACGGCGAGGATGACAGACCGATAAAGAGGTGGTAGCCGTTGGATTATGTGCTTACGTTTTTAACGACCTTGATTCAAGTATACTCGTACGCTTTGATCATTTACATTTTGATGTCTTGGTTTCCGAATGCGCGCGAAACGCGGTTCGGACAAATGCTTGCCGCCATTTGCGAGCCGTATTTGGAACCGTTTCGGCGCGTCATTCCGCCGCTTGGCATCATTGACATCTCTCCGATCATCGCCTTTATTGTCCTTGAATTTGCGACAAGAGGGCTGTATGCGTTGTTTGACATCCTCGAAGCGCAGTTTTAGCAGCCGGACGGAGCGCGCATCGTTTGGCCCAGGCGCAGGCGGGCGGAATAGCGGGAGGAATCCGTTCCGGGTTCCTTTCTTTATGAGGCAAGGTGAATGGGAATGGAGCTGTATCAGCACTTCCGCAAAGAGGAACATCAATTCATCGATCATGTAATGGAATGGAAGGAAATGGTAGAACATCAGTACGCTCCGAAGCTGACCGATTTTCTTGATCCGCGCGAGCAGCAAATCGTGCAAAGCATCGTCGGCAGCGACGGAGACGTGCGCGTGTCCTTTTTCGGCGGCGCTCTGTTTGTCGAGCGGAAGCGGGCGCTTTTGTATCCGCCGTATTTCGAACCGAATGAGGAGGATTATGACATCGCCTTGTTCGCTGTCCGCTATCCAGGCAAATTCGTTTCCCTTGAACACCGCGACGTCTTAGGAGCGCTCATGTCGCTCGGCTTGCGGCGGGGCAAGTTCGGCGACATTCTCGTCCAAGGAGGAGAGATCCAATTTTTTGCCGCCGCCGAGGTGGCCGATTACATTCGCCTCCATGTTGGGACGATCGGCAAAGCGCCGGTTTCGCTTGAGCTGTTGCCGCTGTCAGCTGCCATGCCGCTTGCCGAAACGTGGGAGGAAGGAACGGTCACGGTGTCTTCTCTAAGGCTCGATGCGGTGCTTGCCCAGGCGTTCCGCCTCGCGCGCGAGAAAGCGAAGACGCTCATTGAAAGCGGGCTCGTCAAAGTGAACTGGAAGGTGGTGGACAAGCCCGATTTTGTATGCGGGCCGGGCGATGTCCTGTCGGCGCGCGGGTTTGGTCGCTGCAAGCTGTTTTCCGTCGAGGGGATGACGAAAAAAGAACGCTGGCGCATCCGGCTGGGCCGTCAAAAATAATCGAATCGCAGCAGGAAATGGGCTGATCGTGTCGAATGAAGGAAGAAAAGGAATGATGGAGACGGAGGTGGCCATTGTGCCGTTAACGCCATTGGATATTCACAATAAGGAATTCAGCCGCGGATTTCGCGGGTATGACGAAGATGAAGTGAATGAGTTTTTGGATCAAATTATTAAAGATTACGAAATGCTCATCCGTGAAAAAAAGCAGCTGGAAGAAAAAGTGGCCGAACTGACGGAAAAATTGAATTACTTTTCCAACATTGAAGAAACGTTAAATAAGTCGATTCTTGTGGCTCAGGAAGCAGCGGAAGAAGTGAAGCGCAACGCACAAAAAGAGGCGAAGCTGATCATTAAAGAAGCGGAGAAAAACGCGGAGCGCATCATCGGCGACGCGCTGGCCAAATCGCGGAAAATCGCGCTGGAAATCGAAGAACTCAAGCGGCAGTCGAAAGTGTTCCGCGCTCGCTTCCGCATGCTCGTTGAGGCGCAGCTCGATATGATCAACAGCCGTGACTGGGACGAGTTGATGGAATACGAGACGCCTGATCTCGAAGAAGAGGCGAAAGAGCCGTTGTCTCAGCCTTGACGAACCGAGGCCATGTCGGGTATAATCATTGGCAAAAATCACCGCACCAGCCGCCGTGGGAGGCGGTTGGCTTTTTTCCGGATGAATAGTGAAATAGTCATCGACGATGAAAGGGACAGTAGCTCTTGAACGGCCGGTCGCAGCGAGCCGGGGATGGTGGAAGCCCGGCATCGGCGCAAGAGTGAACATCACCCTGGAGTTCCATGCCGAACATCCAGTAGGCCATGGCGCGTCATTCCCGTTACGAATGAAAAGTGGGCTGTGCGTCGTTTGCATGGCCAAGAAGGGTGGTACCGCGAGACCGTTCTCGTCCCTTGCCGGGGGAGAACGGTTTTTTATTTTGATTTGATGCTTGAAGGAGGAGCGAAGATGGACTACAAAGAGACGCTGCTTATGCCGCAAACCGAGTTCCCGATGCGCGGTAACTTGCCGAAGCGGGAGCCGGAAATGCAAAAAAAATGGGAAGAGATGGACATTTACCGGAAAGTGCAAGAGCGGACGAAAGGGCGTCCGTTGTTCGTGCTGCATGACGGCCCGCCGTATGCCAACGGGGATATTCATATGGGCCATGCGCTGAACAAAATTTTAAAAGACATCATCGTCCGCTACAAATCGATGAGCGGCTATTGCGCGCCGTACGTGCCGGGCTGGGATACGCACGGCTTGCCGATCGAAACGGCGCTCGCGAAGCAAGGTGTCGACCGCAAATCGATGAGCGTCGCCGAGTTTCGCAAGTTGTGCGAGCAATACGCGTACGAGCAAATCGACAACCAGCGCCGGCAGTTTAAGCGGCTCGGCGTGCGCGGCGACTGGGACAACCCGTACATTACGCTCAAGCCGGAGTACGAAGCCCAGCAAATTAAAGTGTTCGGCGAAATGGCGAAAAAAGGGCTCATTTACAAAGGGTTGAAGCCGGTCTATTGGTCCCCGTCAAGCGAATCGGCGCTCGCTGAAGCGGAAATCGAATATAAAGACAAGCGTTCGCCGTCGATTTATGTCGCCTTCCCGGTGAAAGACGGCAAAGGCGTGCTTGAGGGCGATGAGCGAATCGTCATTTGGACGACGACGCCGTGGACGATTCCGGCGAACTTGGCGATCGCCGTCCATCCGGAGCTGGACTACCATGTCGTGGAAACAAACGGACAAAAATACGTGGTCGCTGCTGCCCTGGTCGAGTCGGTGGCGAACGAAGTCGGTTGGGACGCATGGTCGGTCGTCAAAACGGTCAAAGGAAACGAGCTTGAATACGTCGTCGCGAAACATCCGTTTTATGAGCGCGACTCGCTTGTCGTCTGCGGCGAACACGTCACGACCGACGCCGGCACGGGCTGCGTCCATACGGCGCCGGGCCACGGGGAAGACGACTTTCTCGTCGGGCAAAAATATGGGCTTCCGGTCCTTTGCCCGGTTGATGAACGCGGCTACATGACCGAGGAAGCGCCGGGATTTGCCGGGATGTTTTACGAAGACGCCAACAAGGCGATTACACAGAAGCTTGAGGAAGTCGGCGCTTTGTTGAAGCTTGGGTTTATCACCCACTCGTATCCGCACGACTGGCGGACAAAGCAGCCGACGATTTTCCGGGCGACAACGCAATGGTTTGCATCGATCGATAAAATCCGCAACGAGCTGCTTCAAGCGATTAAGGAAACGAAATGGATTCCGGAGTGGGGGGAAATCCGCATCCACAACATGGTGCGCGACCGCGGCGACTGGTGCATTTCCCGCCAGCGCGCCTGGGGCGTGCCGATTCCGGTCTTTTACGGCGAAAACGGTGAACCGATCATCACCGATGAGACGATTGAGCATGTGTCGAACTTGTTCCGCCAATACGGGTCGAACGTCTGGTTTGAGCGCGAGGCGAAAGACTTGCTGCCGGAAGGATTCACCCATCCGTCAAGCCCGAACGGCATCTTTACGAAAGAAACGGACATTATGGACGTCTGGTTTGACTCCGGTTCGTCGCACCAAGCCGTGTTGGTCGAACGCGACGATCTCGTGCGTCCGGCTGATTTGTACTTGGAAGGGTCCGACCAATATCGCGGCTGGTTCAACTCATCGCTGTCTACCGCCGTTGCCGTCACCGGCAAAGCGCCGTATAAAGGCGTGTTGAGCCACGGCTTTGTCTTGGACGGCGAAGGGCGGAAAATGAGCAAGTCGCTCGGCAACGTCGTCGTGCCGGCGAAAGTGATGGAACAGTTTGGCGCCGACATTTTGCGCCTTTGGGTCGCGTCGGTCGACTACCAAGCGGACGTGCGCATCTCCGACCATATTTTAAAACAAGTGTCGGAAGTGTACCGAAAAATCCGCAACACGTTCCGGTTTATGCTCGGCAACTTATTCGATTTTGACCCGAGCGAAAACGCCGTGCCGGTCGGGGAGCTGGGCGAAGTCGACCGCTACATGCTGGCGAAGTTGAACAAGCTGATCGCTAAAGTGAAAAAGGCCTATGACAGCTACGATTTCGCCGCGGTTTACCATGAGATGAACCATTTCTGCACCGTCGAGCTGAGCGCGTTTTACTTGGATATGGCGAAAGACATTTTGTACATCGAAGCGGCCGACTCGCGCGCCCGCCGCGCCGTGCAGACGGTATTGTATGAAACGGTCGTCGCATTGGCGAAGCTCATCGCGCCGATTTTGCCGCACACAGCCGATGAAGTGTGGGAGCATATCCCGAATCGAAGAGAAAACGTCGAAAGCGTCCAGCTCACCGATATGCCGGAGCCGATCGCGATCGACAGCGAAGAAGCGCTGCTGGCGAAATGGGATGCGTTTATGGACGTGCGCGATGATATTTTCAAAGCGCTCGAGAACGCGCGCAATGAAAAAGTGATCGGCAAATCGCTGACCGCGAGCGTCACCGTCTACCCGAAAGACGAGGCGCGGAAGCTGTTGGCGTCGCTTAATGCCGACTTGCGCCAGCTTCTCATCGTTTCCGCGTTTTCTGTTGCCGATGAGCCGTATGACGCCGCGCCAGCCGAAGCCGAACGGCTTAACCATGTAGCGGTGATCGTCCGCCCGGCGGAAGGCGAGACGTGCGAGCGGTGCTGGACGGTGACGAAAGAAGTCGGCGCCGATCCATCGCATCCAACGCTTTGTCCGCGCTGCGCACATATCGTGAATGAACATTATTCCGCGTAACGAAAAGCGGCAGGCTGCCTCAAGGGGCGGCCTTGCCGCTTCATTTGTTTGCCATGGCGAATTATGCTACAATGCAAAAAGGATGAATGAGAAGGACAGGGGGACTTGGCACGGTGGCATACTATTGGCTCGCGGCGGCGGTCATCATCCTCGATCAATGGACGAAATGGCTTGTCGTCCGCTATATGCGACTTGGGGAAAGCATCCCGATCATCGACAACGTGCTCTACATTACGTCGCACCGCAATCGCGGGGCGGCGTGGGGCATGCTGGAAGGGCAGTTTTGGCTCTTTTATTTAATTACGGTGATCGTCGTGGCGGCGATCGTGATTTACATCCGCCGCCTGAAGCCTTCCGAGCGCCTGGCGGGCGTAGGGCTTGGGCTGATGCTCGGCGGGGCGATTGGCAATTTTCTCGACCGCGTCTTTCGCAAGGAAGTGGTCGATTTCATCCACGCGTACATCGGCACGTACAGTTTTCCGGTGTTCAACGTGGCTGACTCGGCGCTGACGGTCGGCGTCATCTTGCTGTTTGTCCATATGTTTTTTTTCGCGACACCAGAGAAAGGGAATGAGTAGATGGACACGATCACGTTTCACATCGAAGACGAATATGACGGCGAACGAATTGATAAAGTGATCGCGGCGTTAAATGAGGAATGGTCGCGTTCGCAAGTGCAGCAATGGATCAAAAACGGGCTTGTGACCGTGAACGGCCAGACGGTGAAAGCGAACTACAAATGCGAGGCGGGCGACTCGGTCGCCGTTTCGCCTCCTGAGCCGGAGCCGCTTCATGTCGAGCCGGAGCCGATTCCGCTTGACATTTATTATGAGGATGAGGATGTCCTTGTCGTCAACAAGCCGCGTGGCATGGTCGTCCATCCGGCGCCCGGGCATATGCGCGGCACGCTTGTGAATGCGCTTCTCGCCCATTGCCGCGACTTGTCCGGGATCAACGGCGTGCTTCGCCCCGGCATCGTCCATCGCATTGACAAAGACACATCAGGACTATTGATGGTGGCGAAAAACGACGCCGCCCACCGCTCGCTCGTCGAGCAGCTGGTGAACAAAACGGTGACGCGCCGCTACAAGGCGATCGTCCACGGCGTCATTCCGCACGATTATGGCACGATCGATGCCCCGATCGGCCGCGACAAGCGCGATCGAAAGAAAATGGCCGTCACCGAAGAAAACGGGAAGGAAGCGGTCACTCATTTCCGCGTGCTCGAGCGGTTTCGCCATTATACGTATGTGGAGTGCCAGCTGGAAACGGGGCGGACGCACCAAATTCGCGTCCATATGAAATACATCGGCTATCCGCTCGCTGGCGACCCGCAATACGGGCCGAAAAAAACGCTCGCCATCGACGGCCAGGCGCTGCATGCCGGGGTGCTCGGCTTCCGTCATCCAAGAAGCGGCGAGCATTTGGAATTCGAAGCGCCGTTGCCGCCGGAGTTTGCCGAGCTGCTTGACTGGCTGCGAAAAAACGATTGACAAACGAACACGCCCCCTTTACAATGAAAACAGGTGAACAGGAACCTTTAAGTTCAGTCCTGTGAGGCTGAAAAGGGGTCGGAATGACAAAGAAGGGCGATGTATGCCCATCTTGTTTGGCGATAAGCGCGCCATCCCCCGCTTCACAGGCGGGGGGTTTTTTTATGAAAACAGGCGGGAACGGCCTGGTTGGCGCGCCGCCTGCGGAAACACGCTGGCCGCGGCGTGCATGCGCTTTTAGGAGGTGGACGGAATGCAAAAGGCGGTCGTGATGGATGAACAGGCGATTCGCCGCGCCTTGACGCGCATCGCCCACGAAATCATCGAACGAAACAAAGGCATTGACGGCTGCGTGCTTGTTGGAATTAAAACGCGCGGCATTTACTTGGCGCGCCGCTTGGCGGAGCGGATCGAGCAAATTGAAGGGGCGTCCGTTCCCGTCGGTGAGCTTGACATCACCTTGTACCGCGACGATTTGACCGTGAAGACGGACGACCATGAACCGCTTGTGAAAGGAACGAACGTGCCGTTTCCGGTGAGCGAGCGGAATGTCATTTTAGTCGATGATGTGCTGTTTACCGGCCGGACGGTGCGGGCGGCGATGGATGCGGTCATGGATTTGGGCCGCCCGTCGCGCATCCAGCTCGCCGTGCTTGTCGACCGCGGCCATCGGGAACTCCCGATCCGCGCTGATTTCGTCGGCAAAAACGTGCCGACCTCCCGTTCGGAGCTGATTGTCGTCGAGCTTTCCGAAGTGGACGGCGTTGACCAAGTGTCGATTCATGAGAAATAAAATAGCTCCCTTTTAAGCGCAGTCCCGTGAGGCTGCAAAAGGGGCGGAATCGTTTCGGGCGTTTCTGCACCCTCTTTGCGCCTTCATGGGCAAAGAGGGTGTTTTTGTGCACACTAAAAAACGAACTTCGCTCATTTGGCGAAAGGAGAGGCGAAAGATGAACAAACCGGTGTTGGACATTCAAGACCGCCCGACTGTGGGGCAATGGGTGACGTTAAGCTTGCAGCATTTATTCGCCATGTTCGGGGCGACGATTTTAGTGCCGTACTTAGTCGGGTTGGATCCGTCGATTGCCTTGCTCACAAGCGGGCTCGGGACATTGGCGTTTTTGCTCATTACGAAATGGCAGGTGCCGGCGTATCTTGGCTCCTCGTTCGCCTACATTGCGCCGATCATCGCAGCGAAAACGGCTGGCGGCCCGGGAGCGGCGATGATTGGCAGCTTCCTCGCCGGATCGGTGTACGGGGTTGTCGCCCTCATCATTAAAAAAGCCGGCTACCGATGGGTGATGAAGCTGCTGCCGCCGGTTGTCGTCGGTCCGGTCATCATCGTCATCGGTCTCGGCTTAGCCGGCACGGCGGTCGGGATGGCGATGAACGGCCCGGACGGCAAATACAGCCTGCTTCATTTCTCGGTGGCGCTTGTGACGCTCGCGGCCACGATCGTCTGCTCGGTGCTTGCGCGCGGCATGTTGAGCTTGATTCCAGTGCTTGTCGGCATCGTTGTCGGCTACGTTTACGCCCTCGCTGTCGGACTGGTTGACTTGTCGAAAGTGGCGGCGGCCAAATGGTTCGAATGGCCGGATTTCTTGATTCCGTTTGCCGATTATCCGGTGCGCATCACTGCCGAGATCGTCATGCTCATGGTGCCGGTGGCGATCGTCACCTTGTCCGAACATATCGGCCACCAGCTTGTGTTAAGCAAAGTCGTCGGCCGCGACCTCATTCAAAAACCGGGGCTGCACCGCTCGATTTTAGGGGACGGAACAGCGACGATGATTTCCGCCTTGCTCGGCGGCCCGCCGAAAACGACGTACGGGGAAAACATCGGCGTGCTCGCGATCACCCGGGTTTACAGCGTCTATGTGCTCGCCGGCGCGGCGGTCATCGCGATCGCCTTTGGCTTCGTCGGCAAAATCACGGCGCTGATCAGCTCGATTCCGACGCCAGTCATGGGCGGTGTGTCGATCTTGCTGTTTGGCATCATCGCCTCGTCCGGATTGCGGATGCTCGTTGACAGCCGCATCGACTTCGGCGCGACGCGCAACTTGGTCATCGCCTCGGTTATCTTGGTGATCGGCATCGGCGGAGCGGTGCTGAAAATCAGCGACAGCTTCCAAATTACCGGGATGGCGCTCTCGGCGATTGTCGGCGTCCTGCTCAACTTAGTGCTGCCGGGGCGTCCGCAAGAAGCGGAAAACTTATTTGAAGCTGAAAACGACAGCGGCCATGTTGCCTAAATCGAATACAAAACACCTTTTAATTAAGTCCCGTGAGGCTTAAAAAGGTGTGAAAACAGGCGCATCCAGGGCCGGAGTGCACCTTCTCCGGTTCTGCCATGCGCTGATCGTCACACCTTGCCCAGCCGGCAAGGTGTTTTTTTGCAAAAAAAGAAAGGGAGAGAGGCCAATGACCCATCTTTTTACATTGAGCGAACTGCCGCTTTCCGACATCACCCGGCTGCTTGATGAAGCGGAAGCGTTCCGCCGCGGCCGCGCTTGGCGCCCGGCCGCGCCGATGTATGTGGCCAACTTGTTTTTCGAACCGAGCACGCGCACGAAATGCAGCTTCGAGATGTCGGAACGAAAGTTAGGGCTTCACGTCATTCCGTTTGACCCTGAACACTCGAGCGTGCAAAAAGGGGAGACGCTGTACGATACGGTCAAGACGCTTGAAGCGATCGGCGTTGACGCGGTTGTCATCCGCCACCACGAAGATGCGTATTTCGAAGCGCTCCGTCATGCGGTCGGCATCCCGGTCATCAACGCCGGCGACGGCTGCGGGCATCATCCGACCCAGTCGCTCTTGGACTTATTGACGATTCGCCAAGAGTTTGGCGCTTTCACTGGCTTGACGGTGGCGATTATCGGCGACATCCGCCACAGCCGCGTCGCTCGCTCCAATGCGGAAGTGTTGACACGATTGGGCGCGAACGTCCTGTTTTCCGGACCGGAAGAGTGGAAAGACGAAACGAATCCGCACGGGACGTACGTCGAACTCGATGAGGCCATCGCCTGCGCCGATGTCGTGATGCTGTTGCGCATCCAACATGAACGCCATGCGGAAACGATGGGGCTGACGAAAGAAGAGTACCATGCGCGGTACGGGCTGACGCTTGAGCGGGCGCGGCGGATGAAACCAGGGGCTGTCATTTTGCATCCAGCGCCGGTCAACCGCGGGGTCGAAATCGCCAGCGAACTCGTCGAAGCGAAGGCATCGCGCATTTTTAAACAAATGGAAAACGGCGTCTACGTGCGGATGGCGGTCTTAAAACGGGCAATGGAAGGGAGAATGCAATATGGCCGTATGGTTGAAAAATGGCATGTCGTTCAATGAACACGGACAATTGGTACGGACACATATCAAAATGGAACAAGGGAACATTGCGGCGATCCGTCATGAACAGCCGCTTGCAGCCGATGGGGAAGAAGTGATCGATGTCAGCGGCAAACTTATTGTCCCCGGCTTGATCGACTTGCACGTTCATTTGCGCGAACCAGGCGGCGAGGCGAAAGAAACGATTGAAACGGGCACGCTCGCCGCGGCGAAAGGCGGTTTTACGACGGTTGCCGCCATGCCGAACACAAATCCGGTGCCGGACCGGAAAGAACAGATGGAACGGCTGCAAGCCCGCATCCGCGAAACGGCGCACGTCAACGTGCTTCCGTACGCGGCGATCACGATCGGGCAAAAAGGGGAAGAGCTGGCTGACTTTGCGGCGCTCAAAGAAGCGGGAGCGTTCGCGTTCACCGATGACGGCGTCGGCGTCCAGTCGGCCGGGATGATGTTTGAAGCGATGAAACAGGCGGCGGCGCTCGATATGCCGATCGTCGCCCATTGCGAGGACGATACATTAAAAAACGGCGGCGCGGTGCATGACGGCGAGTTCGCCCGCCGGCATGGGCTCGCCGGCATTCCATCCGTCTGCGAAGCGGTGCACATCGCCCGCGACGTCCTGCTCGCGGAAGCAGCGGGATGCCATTATCACGTCTGCCATATCAGCACGAAAGAGTCGGTGCGCGCCGTCCGCGACGCGAAGCGGGCCGGCATCCGCGTCACGGCCGAAGTGACGCCGCACCATTTGCTCTTGTGCGACGAAGACATTCCAGGGTTGGATGCAAACTACAAAATGAACCCGCCGCTGCGCAGCCGCGCGGACCGCGAGGCGCTCATTGAGGGCCTGCTCGATGGCACGATCGATTTTATCGCTACGGATCATGCGCCGCATACAGCAGCGGAAAAAGCGAAAGGCATCGAGGCGGCGCCGTTTGGCATCGTCGGGCTCGAGACGGCGTTTCCGCTCCTATATACGCATTTTGTCAAAACAGGCGTGTTTACATTAAAGCAGCTTGTCGATTGGCTGACGATCAAGCCGGCGCAATGTTTCGGCCTCAAGGCCGGGCGGCTTGCCGTCGGGGCGCCGGCGGACATTGCGGTCATCGATTTGGAAACGGAAGAAGCGATTGATCCCGAGACGTTTGCCTCAAAAGGGAAAAATACGCCGTTTGCCGGCTGGGTGTGCCAAGGCTGGCCGGTGATGACGTTTGTCGGCGGTACACTCGTATGGGAGAAAGGAAGGGCGTAAAGATGAAACGGCAGCTGATTTTAGAAGATGGTTCGTTTTTTGTCGGCGAAGCGTTTGGCAGCTTGAAAGAGACGACCGGCGAAGTCGTCTTTAACACCGGCATGACCGGGTATCAAGAAATTTTGACCGACCCGTCGTATTGCGGGCAAATTGTGACGATGACGTATCCATTGATCGGCAACTACGGCATCAACCGCGATGACTTTGAAGCGATCCGCCCGTACGTGCACGGATTCATCGTCAAAGAAGCGTGCCTCATGCCGTCCAACTGGCGCGGAGAACTGACGCTGGATGAGTATTTAAAAGAAAAAGACATTCCGGGACTCGCGGGCATTGACACGCGCAAACTGACGCGCCTTATCCGCCAATACGGAACGTTAAAAGGGATGATCTGTGGGCTAGATGTCGATCCGGTGGAAGCAGCAGCCAAGCTGCGGGCGATGGAGTGGCCGCGCGACCAAGTGCGGCGCGTCTCAACAAAAAGCGCCTACCCAAGCCCGGGGCGCGGCGAGCGCGTCGTCTTGATCGACTTTGGGATGAAGCACGGCATTTTGCGCGAACTGAACAAGCGAAACTGCGATGTCATCGTGTTGCCGTACAATGCGACGGCGGAAGACGTATTGAGCTGGCATCCGGATGGGGTCATGCTTTCCAATGGACCGGGCGACCCGAAAGACGTGCCGGAAGCGATCGAGATGATCCGCGGGATTCTCGGCAAAGCGCCGCTCTTTGGCATCTGCCTCGGCCATCAGCTGTTCGCGTTGGCGTGCGGGGCGAATACGGAGAAGATGAAATTCGGCCATCGCGGCTCGAACCATCCGGTCAAAGACTTGCGCACCGGCAAAGTCGCCATCACGGCGCAAAACCATGGGTATACGGTCACGCACGAGTCGCTTTCTGGCACGCGTCTTGAAGTGACGCATGTCGCCTTAAACGACGGCACGGTCGAAGGGCTCCGCCATCTCGATTTCCCGGCGTTTACGGTGCAGTATCATCCGGAAGCGTCGCCGGGGCCAGAAGATGCCAATCCGCTGTTTGACGAGTTTTTGGCGCTCATCCGTGAGTTCAACAAGAAAGGGGAAGTCATCCATGCCTAAACGCCGCGACATTGAAACGATTTTAGTCATCGGCTCGGGGCCGATCGTCATCGGCCAGGCGGCTGAGTTCGACTATGCGGGAACGCAAGCGTGCCTCGCGTTGAAAGAAGAAGGATACAAAGTCATTCTCGTCAACTCGAATCCGGCGACGATCATGACCGATACGGAAATCGCCGATAAAGTGTACATGGAGCCGCTGACGCTTGAGTTTGTCGCCCGCATCATCCGCAAGGAGCGGCCGGACGCGATTTTGCCGACGCTTGGCGGCCAAACGGGCCTTAACTTGGCGGTTGAGCTCGCCAAGGCCGGCGTGCTTGAAGAGTGCGGCGTCGAAATTCTCGGCACGAAGCTCGAGGCGATCGAAAAGGCGGAAGACCGCGAACAGTTCCGCGCCCTCATGAACGAGCTTGGCGAGCCGGTGCCGGAAAGCGCGATTATTCACAGCTTGGAAGAAGCGTACGCCTTTGTCGAACAAATCGGCTATCCGGTCATCGTCCGCCCCGCGTTCACGCTCGGCGGCACGGGCGGGGGCATTTGCACGAACGAAGAAGAGCTTGTCGAGATTGTGTCAACTGGCTTGAAGATGAGCCCGGTGCACCAATGCTTGCTCGAGCGGAGCATCGCCGGCTACAAGGAGATTGAATACGAAGTGATGCGCGACGCCAACGACAACGCGATCGTCGTCTGCAACATGGAAAACATCGACCCGGTCGGCATTCATACGGGTGACTCAATCGTCGTCGCCCCGAGCCAGACGTTAAGCGACCGCGAATATCAGCTTTTGCGGAACGCGTCCTTGAACATCATCCGCGCCCTTGGCATCGAAGGCGGCTGCAACGTCCAGCTCGCGCTCGACCCGGACAGCTTCCGCTATTACGTCATTGAAGTGAACCCGCGCGTCAGCCGCTCGTCGGCGCTGGCGTCAAAAGCGACGGGGTATCCGATCGCGAAACTGGCGGCGAAAATCGCCGTCGGGTTGACGCTTGACGAAATGATCAACCCGGTCACCGGGAAAACGTACGCCTGCTTCGAGCCGGCGCTCGACTATGTGGTGACGAAAATTCCGCGCTTTCCGTTTGACAAATTTGAATCGGCGAACCGCCGCCTTGGCACGCAAATGAAAGCGACCGGCGAAGTGATGGCGATCGGCCGGACGTTTGAAGAATCGCTGTTAAAAGCGGTTCGTTCGCTCGAGATCGGCGTGCACCATCTCGAATTGAACGAAGTAAAAAACGCGGCGGATGACGTGATCGAAAAACGGATCCGCAAGGCGGGCGATGAACGGCTCTTTTACATCGCCGAGGCGCTCCGCCGCGGGGTGACGGTGGAGACGCTGCATGAATGGAGCCAAATCGACCGCTTTTTCCTGCATAAGATTCAAAACATTATTGAGATGGAAACGGTCTTGAAAAACCACCCGGGCGACCTTGACGTGTTAAAAAAAGCGAAGGGGCTCGGCTTCTCCGATGCGGCGATAGCGGCGTTATGGAACAAAACGGAGCGCGACATTTACGCGCTGCGCCGCCAACGAGGCATCGTGCCAGTTTACAAAATGGTCGATACGTGCGCAGCCGAATTCACGTCGGAAACGCCGTACTACTACAGCACGTACGAGGAAGAAAACGAATCGATCGTGACGGAAAAACCGAGCGTCATCGTGCTTGGCTCCGGCCCGATCCGCATCGGCCAAGGGATCGAATTTGACTATGCGACCGTCCATTGCGTCTGGGCCATTAAGCAGGCCGGCTATGAGGCGATCATCATCAATAACAACCCGGAAACGGTCTCGACCGACTTCAGCACGTCGGACAAACTGTATTTCGAGCCGCTGACGGCCGAAGACGTGATGCATGTCATCGACCTCGAGCAGCCGATCGGCGTCATCGTCCAATTCGGCGGTCAGACGGCCATCAACTTGGCGGCGGAACTCGAGGCGCGCGGCGTCCGCTTGCTTGGGACAACGCTTGAGGATTTGGACCGCGCCGAAGATCGCGACAAATTTGAACAGGCGCTCTCGGAACTCGGCATTCCCAAACCGGCCGGCAAAACGGCCGTTTCGGTCGAAGAAGCGGTCGCCATCGCCGAAGAAATCGGCTACCCGGTGCTCGTCCGTCCTTCGTACGTGCTCGGCGGCCGGGCGATGGAAATTGTCTATAACCGCGAGGAGCTGCTTCATTACATGGAACACGCCGTGCGCGTCAATCCGCAGCACCCGGTGCTCGTTGACCGGTACATCACCGGCAAGGAAGTCGAAGTCGATGCCATCGCCGACGGCGAGACGGTCGTCATCCCCGGGATCATGGAACATATCGAGCGGGCCGGCGTCCATTCCGGCGATTCGATTGCCGTCTACCCGCCCCAGACATTAAGCGCGGAAGTGATCGACAAGATCGCGGATTACACGATCCGACTGGCGCGCGGGCTGCATATTGTCGGGCTGTTGAACATTCAGTTTGTCGTCTCGGGAAGCGACGTCTACGTCTTGGAAGTGAACCCGCGCTCAAGCCGCACGGTGCCGTTTTTAAGCAAAATCACCGGCGTGCCGATGGCGAATCTCGCCACGAAAGCCATTTTAGGGGCGAAGCTCGCCGACATGGGCTATGAGACGGGCGTCTGTCCGGTGCGCCCCGGTGTGTACGTGAAAGTGCCGGTGTTCTCGTTTGCGAAATTGCGTAACGTCGACATTTCGCTCGGCCCGGAAATGAAATCGACCGGCGAAGTGATCGGCAAAGACATGACGTTTGAAAAAGCGCTCTATAAGGGGCTCGTCGCCTCGGGCATCCAGATCCAGCCGCACGGGGCGGTGCTGTTGACGGTGGCCGACAAAGACAAAGAAGAAGCGGTCGAGCTGGCGCGCCGCTTTGCCGACATCGGCTATCAGCTGCTGGCGACGAACGGCACGGCGGAAACGTTGAACGCGGCCGGCATTCCGGTGACGGTCGTCAATAAAATCCACTCGGCGTCGCCGAACATTTTAGATGTCATCCGCCAAGGGAAGGCGCAAGTCGTCATCAATACGCTGACGAAAGGGAAGCAGCCGGAAAGCGACGGCTTTCGCATCCGCCGCGAAGCGGTCGAAAACGGCATCCCATGCTTGACGTCGCTTGATACGGCAAGGGCGATGCTGCAAGTGCTCGAATCGATGACGTTCTCGACAACAGCGATGACGGAAGGACTGGTGCAGTCATGATCGGCCGCGAACGAATGACGGTCGCAAGCCAGCGGTTGATCGCCGAGCGGACGTATGAATTGACGCTTTCCGGCCGCCTTGTGCAAGAGATGAAGCAGCCGGGCCAGTTCGTTCATGTGAAAGTGGCCGCATCCGCCGATCCGCTCCTGCGCCGCCCGCTCAGCCTTTGCCGCATCGACCGCAAGCAGGGCCAATGCACGATCATTTACCGCCAGGAAGGGAAAGGCACGGCGCTGTTGGCGCAAAAACAGCCGGGCGACACGGTCGATGTGCTCGGCCCGCTCGGCAACGGCTTTCCGCTCGAGGCCGCGCCGGCGGGCAGCCGGGCGCTGCTAGTCGGCGGCGGCATCGGCGTCCCGCCGCTCTATGAACTGGCGAAACAGCTCACAAAGCGCGGTGTCAAAGTAGTGAGCGTGCTCGGGTTTCAAACGAAAGCGGCGGTCTTTTACGAAGAGGAATTTGCCGCGTTTGGGGAGACGTATGTCGCAACCGATGACGGCTCGCACGGAACGGCCGGGCGCGTCACCGATGTGATCGAAGCGCGCTCGCTCGAGTTTGACGTCTTGTACGCCTGCGGTCCGAAGCCGATGCTTCGGGCGCTTGCGGAACGGTTTCCGAACCGGCCGGTGTACTTGTCGCTCGAGGAGCGGATGGGCTGCGGCGTCGGGGCGTGTTTCGCCTGCGTCTGCCATGTGCCAGGGAGCGAGACGGCGTATAAAAAAGTATGCAGCGACGGCCCGGTGTTTCGGGCCGGGGAGGTGGTGCTATGAACCGGCTTGCGGTCGAACTGCCGGGTCTTTCGCTCAAAAACCCGATCATGCCGGCGTCCGGCTGTTTTGGATTTGGCCGCGAGTACGCCCGGTTTTACGATTTAAGCGTGTTAGGCGCCATGATGATCAAGGCGACGACAAAAGAGCCGCGCTTTGGCAACCCGACACCAAGGGTGGCAGAAACGCCGGCTGGGATGTTAAACGCCATCGGCCTGCAAAACCCCGGCCTTGACAAAGTGCTCGCAGAAGAACTGCCGTGGCTTGAACAGTTTGACGTACCGATCATCGCCAACATCGCCGGTTCGACGATGGAAGAATACGTCGAGGTAGCCGAAGCGATTTCGAAGGCGCCGAACGTCCATGCGCTAGAGCTCAACATTTCCTGCCCAAACGTGAAAAAAGGCGGGATTGCGTTCGGCACCGTGCCGGACGTGGCCGCCGAGCTGACGCGGCTTGTCAAAGAAGTGTCCGCCGTGCCGGTTTACGTGAAGCTGTCTCCGAACGTCACCGACATCGTCGCGATGGCGAAGGCCATTGAACAAGCGGGCGCCGATGGCTTGACGATGATCAACACGCTCGTTGGCATGCGCATCGACGTGAAAACAGGCCGGCCGATTTTGGCCAACGGCACCGGGGGCTTATCCGGCCCGGCGGTCAAACCGATCGCCATCCGCATGATTTATGAAGTGAGCCAGGCGGTGTCGATTCCGATCATCGGCATGGGCGGCGTGCAAACGGCGGAAGACGTGCTCGAGTTTTTCTACGCCGGCGCGAGCGCGGTTGCGGTCGGCACAGCCAACTTCGTCGATCCGTTCGTCTGCCCGACGATCATCAACGACCTGCCGGCGCTGTTGGATGACCTCGGGATCGGCCACATTTCCGAATGCATAGGAAGGAGCTGGAAGACCGGTGCACACGCCGTTCATTGTCGCGCTTGATTTCCCATCAAAACAAGAGGTGGAGCGGTTTTTGCGGCCGTTTGCCGGAACGCCGCTGTTCGTCAAAGTCGGCATGGAGCTGTACTATCAGGAAGGTCCAGCCATCGTCGCGTTTCTCAAAGAACAAGGACATGCCGTCTTTTTAGACTTAAAACTGCACGACATTCCGAATACGGTGAAACAGGCGATGAAAGGGCTCGCCCGTGTCGGCGCCGATTTGGTGAACGTCCACGCCGCCGGCGGCCGGCGCATGATGGAAGCGGCGATCGAAGGGCTTGACGCCGGCACGCCAAGCGGAAGAATGCGGCCGCGCTGCATCGCTGTCACCCAGCTGACAAGCACGGACGAGCGAATGCTTCATGAGGAGCTGTGGATTTCCCGCCCGCTTGTGGAAACAGTCGCCCATTACGCCGCCTTGGCGAAAGAAAGCGGCCTTGACGGCGTCGTCTGTTCAGCGAACGAAGCGCCGCTCATCAAAGAACGGTGCGGCGCCTCGTTCCTTGCCGTCACCCCGGGTATCCGCTTTGCCGATGATGCGGCGCACGACCAAGTGCGCGTCGTCACGCCAAGGAAAGCGCGTGAGCTCGGCGCCGACTACATCGTCATCGGCCGCAGCCTCACCCGCGCCGCCGATCCGCTCGGGGCGTATGCCCGCCTGCAACACGAATGGAACGGAGGAGAGAGAGAGTCAACTACCCCCACTTAGCTAACGCTTGAAGTGGGGGCTTGCAACTCCCCAGAAGTGCAAACGGACTTCGTCCTCCTTCCTTGACTTGGGGTTGCATC
>NZ_PIJG01000003.1:0-98989 GCF_002809955.1 Geobacillus sp. Manikaran-105 | reverse complement strand
TGCAAAATCCGAAATAATTCACAAAAATTTTGCACATTATTTCGGAATCCGTCTGAAATAATTTGAAAAAGGGGTTCCGAAATAATGTGCTAATTTACAATAATACAAATAAGGATAAAATCAGGGACTTCCTCTCTAACCACCGGGATATCACCGCCCTATTTGTGATAAATAATGGCCTGACAGTTATGGAAGTAGCCCTGGAAATGGGCTATACTATTCCACAAGACTTATCTATTATTATGTTTGATGACTATGAGTTTTCGCATCTTCTCAAAGTTCCGCCTACATGTATGAGGCAACAAGAAAAATTATTGGGGCAAGAAGCTGTAAAACTAATTATATCGACAGTTGAAAATCCGTTACAAAAACGTCAGCAAATCTTTGTGCCTCCAAAGCTTATTATCAGAAATTCAACTGCTCTATATAAAGCAAAGACTAGCCAACAGGTAAATTAACAAGACCCTTCCGTTAATACAGGTATTTGTACTAAAAAAGAGACTCCTGCCAAGATGCACACAAGCGCAGTCAGGCAGGAGTTTGTTGTCTCAATCCCTCTTACCTCCCCCCAAACACCGGCTTCCGTTTTTCTAAAAAGGCGCGGACGCCTTCGCGGTGGTCTTCGGTTTGCCGCATGCGCTGTTGGGCGTCGGTTTCGAGTTCGAGCACGCGAAGCAGCTCCTCTTTTGTTTGTTCGACGTACAACATTTTCGTGGCGATCATGGCTTGGAGCGGTTTTTCTTGCAAGGAAGCGATGAATGGTTCGGCCTGCTCCTCGTTTTCGACAACGAAGTCAACGAGCCCAAGCTGCTGCGCTTCGTCCGCGCTCATCGGTTTTCCTTCCCAAATGATCTGTTTGGCTTTCGCCGTGCCGACCCGCTGGGCCAGGAAGAAATGCCCGCCGCCATCAGGGATGAGGCCGATGCCGATGAAATTCATCGCCAGGCGCGCTTCTTTCGTGGCGATAAGATAATCGCTTGCCAAGGCGAAGCTGAATCCAAGGCCGGCCGCTGGGCCATGGATGAGCGAAACGGTGATTTTCGGCATCGTATACAAGAGCATGATCATCTCTTGGATCGTGTTCATCACCGTCTGAAATTGACTCGGATCATCGACAGAAAGCATCGTCTTAATGTCGCCGCCTGCCGAGAATCCCCTTCCCTTACCGCGGATGACGACGATCGAAGCGTCACTTTCCTTGATTTGCCGCAACGCGTCGACAAGTTCCGTTAACATGTGCCCATCCATCGCATTGAGTGCCTGCGGGCGATTGAGTTCCAGTATTGCTTTGTTTTGGTCAAATGTCAGTACAACCGTTTCCATGGCTTTCCTCCTCTGAATGATGATTCATTTCTTTTCATTCGCCATGAAGATGGTTTTTTCCTTGTTGGCGGCAAAAATATCATGTTCTCTAACACATCCATGCTTGACATCTTTATCTACTTGTAATAGCTTCTATGTCGGTGTTGCTTTTTTTCGAAGCACAGCGTGCCGATAAAGGAGTGGATCGCACGAGAAATCCAAGTGTACGAAACATCTCGTTTTATCTAGCGGCGGCGTTGATCTTCTCGATGATGGTCTACAACGTCTTTTATCATCTAGGAACATTCCCGATTTCAAGCTGGGACGAAGCGCGTCATGGCGTCAATGCATACGAAATGCTGAGACATGGAAACTTGATCGTCAACACATACCTTGGGCATCCTGATTACTGGAATTTAAAGCCTCCTGTCAGCTACTGGGCGATCATGATTGGCTTTAAACATACAGCCTTGGAGTGCCACTCTCTCCAAGGCTGCGCAACCATTCTTCTAGAATTTTAGGAATAAACTTTACTCCAACCTCTTCTCATCCCGCTTAACTTTCGTTAAAAATAATCAACTTCAACTCCGTCATTTCTTCAATCGCATAGCGAATCCCTTCGCGGCCAAACCCGCTTTCTTTCACGCCGCCGTACGGCATATGGTCAACGCGGAACGTCGGGATGTCGTTGATCAGCACCCCGCCGACGTGCAGTTGTTTCGCCGCTTTCCATGCGGTATGGATGTTGTCGGTGTAGATGCCTGCCTGCAAGCCGTAGCGCGAGTCATTGACCAATTCAATGGCTTCATCGATCGAACGGACGCGGTTGATCAAGACGATCGGGGCGAACACTTCTTGGCACGACACTTTCATCGTCGGTTCGGCGTCCACAATGACCGTCGGAAGCAAGATATTGCCGTCGCGTTCGCCGCCAAGAACAACGTTGGCGCCGCCTTGTTTTGCCTCTTCGATCCAAGAGAGCGCCCGATCGACGTCATTTGGCGTAATTAAGGCCGACACATCGGTATTCGGATCGAGCGGGTCACCCGTCTTCAATTGTTTGGCCGCCGTGACAAATTTCTCAACGAATTCGTCATAACAATTCTCATGCACGTAAATGCGCTGGAGTGAAATGCACACCTGCCCTTGGAACGTGAACGCACCGAACACGCAGCGCGGGATGATGCGGTCAAGATCGACCTGCTCGTCGACGATCACGGCCGAGTTCGAGCCAAGCTCCAACGTCACCCGCTTTAAGCCCGCCTTATTGCGGATCGCGATGCCGACTTCCGGGCTGCCGGTGAAGGTGATCATGCTGATGCGCGGGTCGGTGACGATTTTGTCGCCGACCGTGCGGCCGCTTCCGGTGACGACGTTGAGCGCCCCTTTCGGCAAACCGGCTTTTTCGAACAATTCGGCGATAAAATAGGCGGACAGCGGCGTTTGGCTGGCTGGTTTTAACACAACTGTGTTGCCCGAGGCAATGGCCGGGCCAAGTTTATGGGCGACCAAGTTCATCGGGAAGTTAAACGGCGTAATCGCCCCGATGACGCCGATCGGCTCGCGGACCGTCAAGGCGATGCGATGTTCCCCGCCCGGCGCGGCGTCAAGCGGCAGCGTTTCCCCGTGAATGCGCTTCGCTTCTTCGGCGGCGAATTTGTACGTTTGAATCGTGCGGGCGACTTCCCCTTTCGCCGTGATGATCGGTTTGGCTGCTTCCAGTGCGATCAACCTTGCCGCTTCTTCCTGCCGCGCTTTCAGTTGCTCGACAACCCGCTCTAAAATGGCGGCCCGCTCATGAGCAGGCATAGCGGCCATCGTTTGCCGCGCGGCGTACGCCGCCGCGATCGCTTCGTCAACTTCTTCTTCCGATGCAGCCGGGATCTCGGCGATCGTCTCGCGTGAATACGGTGATTTCAGTTCAGTGTAAGACTTCCCTTCCCGCCATTCGCCGTTGATGTATAGCTTCTGTTTCTGCACCGCGATTGACATCTTTTCACCCTTCCCTTCTTTTAAGCACGCGGCCGAAATTTTCCCCTTCAGTATATGTCCCGCATGCCCTGTTTATTTGTTTCATTCGCCATCGCGCGTGAAAATCCTTCCACTTGTCCTTTGTTTACGAAAGCCGTCCGTTGCCATGCAGCGCCATCATTCGCCTCTCTCGTTACGGGTGACGTTCCCCTCCCCTCTCTATGATAACACTCCGTCGCTCGGTTTGCCGCCAAACTGCTTGCCCCTGTTCGCGGAAAGACAAGCAACATAGCCCTTGGTCACCGGCCGCCCAACGTTCGGCGCAACATTTCCTCAGCTAACCGTTCAGCCCCGCAAGGCATGATGATGGCTTTCTAATTCCTCCTTCTCCTATGTTTTTGTTGTATGATAAAAGCAGCCAAAAATAGTGTAGAGGGAGATTTGGAAATGAACATTAAAACACTCATCGACCTCACCATGCCGATCACGGCCCAAACTCCGGTGTACCCGGGGGATCCGAAGCCGAAAATCGAACCGGCGGCGACGTTCGCCCAAGACGGCTATCACGTCAGCCGCTTGGTGCTTGGGTCGCACAGCGGCACGCATGTGGATGCGCCGTTTCACTTTTGCGAACACGGTTGGCGGCTCGATGACGTGCCGCTCACCTATTTCCTCGGCCGCGGCATCGTGATCGATGCCACCGGGAAAGCGGAAGGCGAAGCGGTGACGATGGCCGATGCCGCTCCGTATATCCCGAAGCTGTCGCCGGGAACCATTGTGTTGTTTCATACCGGCTGGTCGCAATACGCCGGAACAAAGCGGTATTTTTCCCATCCGTACGTTGCTCCGGAGGTGATTGAAGCGATGCTGGAGCGAGGCGTGCGGACGTTTTTCATCGACGCGCTCAACATCGACCCGCCGGACGGCTCGTCGTTCCGCGCCCACGAACTTATTCTTGGCGCCAACGGGGTGATCGGAGAAAATTTCGTGAACTTCGAGCGAATCGATTTTGATGACCCGTATATTATTGCCCTCCCTCTTTCCTTGCCTGGCTGCGACGGTTCGCCTGTTCGGGCGGTGGCGGTGCAGTGGGCGTAACGAAGAAGGGCGATACAATCAAACGCCCCGCACATGCTTTGCGCGGGGCGCGGCCTTGGGCTATTTGAGCCATTTGATCACTTTCGCCGGGTTTCCGCCAACGACCGCGTTGGCGGTTTCATTATACAAACGAACGAGCCGCCGCTCCCGCTCCTTGACGAGCTCCGGGTCGGCGGGGTTGTACCATTGCCCCACCAACATCTTTTCTTTTTCGGTTTTCATTCAATCCCTCCAACACCTCGTGCATTCGTTTCAAAACTCCATGGAATGATCTTATCGTCCTTCAGAAAAACCGTTCCCTGTCATCGTTTCGATGCGCACGCCTTCCCGATAATAGGCCTCCATCACATCCTTTGGCACCATGCTTCCGCCTGTCGCCCAGCCAATATGGACGGCGTTTTTCATCTTTTCTTTCAAACCGTTTGCCTCTACGTACGTTTGCCCCGCCAAATCACGAAACAGCCGAACAGGCCCCGCCACCCCCGCCAAGGCGGACGGCTCTAAATAGATTTCCTCCGTTTCAACCATCGCCGCGAGCAAGCGGTAAAGCGTCGAATCGTCCACTGTATAGACGCCGCTGATGACGTTCTCAAGCATGTTTCCCACCAGCCGCGACGGCCGACCCACCGCCAGCCCGTCCGCTTCGGTCTTATTGTCGAGGCCAAAATCTTGCACCGACACGCGGTCGTGCTCTCCTGTCATCAGGCCGAGCAGCATGCAAGGCGAATGCGTCGGCTCAGCGAAAAAGCAATGGACATGATCGCCGTACACGAGCTTCAGCCCAAACGTCACCCCGCCCGGACCGCCGCCGACGCCGCAAGGAAGATACACAAAGAGCGGATGGGTTTCATCAACCGTGATGTTCATGTCCTCTAATTGCTTTTTCAGCCGAAACGCCGCCACCGCATAGCCTAAAAACAGATGGATCGAGTTCTCATCATCGATAAAATACGACGTTGGATCCTCGGCGGACTGTCTTCGCGCCTCTTCCACCACTTTGTTGTAATCAGTGAGATGTTCGATGACGGTGACCCCTTTGCTTCGCAACAAGTCTTTTTTCCATTGTTTCGCATCGGCTGACATATGAACGGTGACGCGGAACCCAAGCTTTGCCCCGATGATGCCGATGCTCAAGCCTAAATTTCCTGTCGATCCAACGACCAGAGAATAGCGGGAAAAGAATTGCCGGAATTCTTCGCTGTCCATGACCGCATAGTCGTCTCCTATGGTGATCATCCCGTTGGCGAGCGCGAGGTCTTCCGCATGTTTCAGAACCTCATAGATTCCCCCTCTCGCTTTGATCGACCCGGAAATCGGGAGATGGCTGTCGCATTTTAGCAACAGCTCCCCCTCGATGTTGGTCTGAAACATCTTTTCTAAACGCTGTTTCATGTTCGGAATCCGGACTAAAGGGGATTCGATGATGCCATGGGCTGGCTGCGTCTCGGGAAACACTTTCGCGATGTAGGGGGCAAAGCGGCGCAATCGTTCTTCCGCCTCCTTGACATCGCGTTCGCGTAAAGGAATCGTTCGAATGGCTTGCGCAAACGCGTGATATTTTGGATTGCGCCAAAACACCTCTTCGGCCGCCATGATCGTTTTAAGCAGCGGGAATTCCTTTATCCACTTTTGGATTTCGTTTTTGGTCATCATGCACCATTCTCTCCCATGCGTGTTTGTCGTTTCGCACCCTGGGCGGATGCCGGTCCAAAGTCCGCTTCATTGTTTGTCGAACCGTTTACCTCCAGTCTCGCGAAAACCGCTCCCATTGTCAATGGGGAGGAAGGAAAATGGGTTGTGGGCGACATTCAGGCTCACATTTCGCACCCTGAATAAAAATTCAAAATAAGCCTGATTTGAGTGAATAAAAATTAGTTATTTTACAACATTTGTATAAAAATTTATTTTTATGCGAATATTTTGGTTATTTTTTGTATATTATGCAAAGGTTGCGAAATATGAGTTCAGGAGTGATCGCCAGCCTCGTCGGAATGGCCAAGCGAGGTGCGATCTGCTTTGAAAAACGCCTGTCTTTCCATTATGATGAAAGAGGCAAACCATATCGTGGAGATGATGATCATGGGCAATCGCCGCGGTTTATCGCTTTTGTTTCTCGTGATGTTTTTGGTCATGGCCGGGTTTGGCATCATTATCCCTGTCCTTCCATTTTACGCGGAAAAAATCGGCGCGACGCCAACACAACTCGGTTGGCTAATGGCCGTGTATTCGCTCATGCAATTTTTATTTGCGCCGATGTGGGGGAATTTATCGGACCGCTATGGACGAAAGCCGATGCTGCTTGTCGGCATTTTCGGTTTGGCTCTTTCGTTTTTCTTGCTCGCCGTCGCGACAAAGCTTTGGATGTTGTTTGCCGCTCGCATCATCGGCGGATGTCTATCGGCGGCCACGATGCCGGCCGCTATGGCGTACGTCGCAGATGTGACAACCGAAGAAGACCGGGGCAAAGGAATGGGGATGATCGGAGCGGCCGTTGGGCTTGGATTCATTTTCGGACCGGGGATCGGCGGCGTGTTCTCGAAAGCGAGCTTAACCGCTCCGTTTTGGATGGCAGGCAGCTTGGCGCTCTTGACCGCTCTATTCGTTTTCGTTTTCTTGCATGAGTCGCTTCCGAGAGAAAAGCGAACGAATATACGAACAAAGCGGCCATCGCTTGCGGCCGCCCTCCAAGGGCCTGTAGCGCGCCTATACTTACTGCAGCTGATCACAACGTTTTCCCTCGCCGGACTTGAAGCGACGTTCGCCTATTTTGCCGCTGAACGAGCGGGGCTTTCGTCGACGGAACTGGGCTACATCTTTATGATCATGGGGCTTGCAGGGGCCATCGTCCAAGGAGGGTTGCTTGGAAAACTGATCCGCTCATTCGGGGAAGGAGCTGTCATTCGTGTCGGGCTGTTCTTGTCAGCAGTTGGCTTTTTTCTCATTTTATTCGTTCACAGCTTTTGGACAGCCGCGCTCTATTTAACGATTTTCGGCATTGGAAACGGCATCATCCGCCCGTGCGTCTCCGCGTTGTTGACGAAGCATACAGCGGATGGCCAAGGAAGCGCAACAGGCGTCTTATCCTCGTTCGATTCGCTCGGCCGCATTGGCGGTCCGGCGATCGCCGGCTGGTTGTTCACCTTAAAGTCCAGTTTGCCATATATGTCAGGGATTGTGCTAACATTCATTTCCTTCGCTGTTTTTCAATCGTTTCAACGCGCGATGATGCAAAAAGACTCGGCCCTTTGACACAAGAGGAGGACGGATGTGGACATCCCCTGTTACAGATCAGCGAGCGAAAAAGCCCACTCCTTGAGGGGTGGGATGAAAGCGAGCCCCGTCTAACCTAGCGCACTGGTCACAGGTGCGCCGCCCATTGGGGTACATCCTAACCCGATGGGACGGGGTGATGACACACCCCTGAATTTGGGCGTTGTCCGAACTAGAAATGGATGAGGACGCGAACGACCCAAGAATCCCACGCCTTTAGGCGTGCGGAGTGTCAAACTCACGCACGGAAGTGAACGTCTTATGCATTGGGGTGATCAAACATCATCATCTGCACAAAGGAGGAGGAGCGCCTTGAACATCGTTCCAACCAAACAGTTGGACCGCGCCATCGTCAACCAATTTTTCAACGACCATTGGGGAAGTCCGCAAATGGTTGTTTCAACCGGCATCTATAACTGCAGCGAGCTGGATGGATTTGCGGCTGTTGAGAATGGATCTCGGATCGTCGGGCTCATTACGTTTGTGATTTGCGGAAACGAATGCGAGATCATCTCGCTAGACAGCATAATGGAAAACCGCGGCATCGGCAGCGCCCTTTTGCATGAGGCAGAGGCATGGGCGAGACAACAAAGGTGCACCGCTGTTCAACTGATCACCACCAACGACAACTTGCATGCGCTTCGTTTCTATCAAAAGCGCGGCTACCAAATTGTGAATGTCTTTCCGAACGCTGTCGACAAGGCGCGGCGAATCAAGCCAAGCATTCCGAAAACAAGTCCTGACGGCATTCCTATTCGAGATGAGTTGTTGCTGGTCAAACCACTGGTGTGACACGAGGTGATGATGACGCCGCATCGAAAAAGAAGCACCGGCCTTCTCCCAAGACCGGTGCTTCTTTGTTTTGAACAACCCTCCACCTATGACGCCAGCCGCGAGGAGCGTCAAATTTCGGCGGCGATATGATACATGTAATAGACCCCATAGGCGATGCTGATGAGGGAGACGGTTTTCACGATCCATTGATTCATGACTTGCTGTTTCGCTTTCATCCAAACAAACGGAATCCCGAGAAACGTCGTGAACAGCATCATGCCGATGACCGTTCCTAGGCCAAAAATCAAAATAAAAGCAAGCGCCATCCAAGTTCCTTTGACCGTCGTCATCGTCAACAACACCATTCCGGCGCTGCCGGCTAAACCGTGGACGATGCCAATCAATGTCGATTTCACATGTAAATGATGAATATCGCCCTGGTGATGATGATCCAGCCTCATTGTCGAACGGAAACTAGCCATTCCTAGAATAACGATCATGATACCGACGCCCATTTCGAGATAAGAAGCAATCTGTTCAGGAATTTGCCGCTCAAAGGCGATCATCGCCATCCCAACAACGAGCAGCGTCAACGTATGGCCGATTCCCCAAAACATGCCGGCCAGCGATGAAAGGGACAGTTTTTTCGTCCGGCTGGCAATGGTCGAAACGGCAATGACATGATCCGGTTCCGTCGCATGTTTCATTCCAAGCAGCAATCCAAACAAGAGCACAGGCCATATCGTTCCCATTGTCTTCTTCCTTTCCCTTGTCAATATTTCCTCCAACAGACTGGCGCTTTCTCACCGCATTGTTGGCGAATGAACTGTTGGACGCGTTGGAATATCGCTTCGATGACCGATGTTTCATACGCCAATATACGTACAGAAAAGCCTGGAACGGCCGCCGTTGAAAAACCGCAGCGAACCTCTTGCGACATCTCTTCCATGAATTGGTTGAACTGTTCTAACACTTCCTTTGTGATAAACGGAGAAAGAGCCACGAATGATCCGACATGCGTGTAGCCGCCGAGCTGCAGCATGCTCGTTAAGTGCTGCCGCGAGTCCAAGTACAGATGGTCAAACAGAACGAGCGCCTCGTCTTGATACACCTTCAGTTTCGAGCGAATCCAATCATAGCGGAACAGCTCGCCGCTTTCCGACCATCCAGGCGTGATGATTTCGCCATAAACGAACGTGGAGCTTGGCGTGATGTACACCGTCGTTTCTTGATAAAAGCGCGCATGCTCATAGGCGATCGTCGGGTCGGGGAAATATTCAAGTACGCTTTGCTCCCCAAGTGACAATCGTGTATACTGCCTTACAGGCGTTGAAGGAGTTTTGTAGATTTTCGCCGCCGACTGGGTCGTCACCATCAACCGGGCGCTGGGCTCGAGGAAGATTTCCATATCATATGAATCCCCATCGACATACCCGCCGCCCACGTGGACAAGATATAACGTCGGATGAGCCGGGTCGAGGTAAACAGGACGCATCAGTTTCAGCGCCCCTTCACTATAGTTGTCCAAAATGACGGTGCGGCCGTTTTTCACGACCGCTGTACATCGCAAACGCCCCGTCCAGCTCATTCTTCCAGCCCTGCCAGCAGCACCTGTTTTTCGATCCAATCCACAACGTCAAAAAGACCAATCTCTTCTTTTAAATTTGTAAAAATGACCGGCTTCGCCCCTCGCGCTGCTTTGGCGTCCCGTTCCATCACTTCCAGACTGGCGCCGACGTAAGGGGCAAGATCGATTTTGTTGATCACGAGCAAATCCGACTTCATCATCCCCTGTCCGCCTTTGCGCGGAATTTTCTCCCCTTGGGCGACGTCGATGACATAAATGGAGAAATCGACCAACTCCGGGCTGAAGGTCGCCGCCAAGTTATCGCCGCCGCTCTCGATCAAAATGAGTTCCACATCTGGATGGCGCCGTTTCAGTTCATCAATGGCCGCAAAATTCATTGATGCGTCTTCGCGAATGGCCGTATGCGGGCACCCGCCCGTTTCGACGCCGATAATCCGATCTTCCGGCAAGACGCTATGTTTGATTAAAAATTGGGCATCTTCTTTTGTATAAATATCATTCGTAATGACCGCGATGCTAAAGCGGCGATGCATCGCCCGCGTCAGCTTCTCGACAAGCATCGTTTTGCCGGCGCCGACCGGGCCGCCGATGCCGATTCGTACCGGTTCCATTCTGGATTCTCCCTTCTCTGTCCTTCTTTCGTTCCACGTCAAACAAGATTTACGACATAAACAATCGAACAGGAAGACGTTCATGCTGCATTTGCGCGATTTCCAAGCCGACGGCTGCCGCCCCGAGCTCCTCTTCGTCGAGTGTCTCGATGATGCTCGCGGCATGAATCAAATATGGCTGCGCCATGACGAGCAGCTTTTGCCCGTCCGTCTGGCCGAGGGGAATGCCGCGAACCGCGTTTTGCACCATCGTTTGTACGGAAGCAAACAAATACGTCAGCACCGTCGTTTGTTTGGCTGCTCCGATTTTGCGGCCAACCGCCGCAAACACAATGGCCGGATGAATGGACCGCGTCGTTTGCACGATCTCATCCAATTCATCGACTCCGTAAATGTCGCGGCACAGTTTCCATAAGCGCCCCCCAATCATTCTCGTTCCTTCTCGCGTTTCCTTCGCCAAGCAGAGAGCAAACAGCGTGTCGTTCAGCCGCTGCAGTCCTTCCATACGATCGACTTCCAACTGCTCATAGGCGATCCGGCACGCCAATCCATCCGTATACGTCAGCTGGGTTTGGATATACACGACGAGCGCGTCGCCAAACGTTTTGGCATCACGAATTTGTTCATGGTACATATAAGTTTCAAACCCAAAGGAATGGGAAAATGCTCCAGACGGAAAATTCGAATCGGAGAGCTGCAGCAGCCACAACAACTGTTGGTCAGTCATGGCGATGCCCGATATGGCGGAACGCTTGTTTTACTTTCCGTTTTTCCCTCTTGTACGGGATGCCGAGTTGCTGGAGCAGCTCTTCGACTAAATAGTCGTATTGGACGAGCATTTCCCCTTCCTCGAATTGGGCGGGCAAGTGGCGGTTGCCGAGCTGATGAGCAATCTCCCCCATTTGTTTCATGGAAACCGGCTGGATGACAAGCAAATCATCGGGAAGAACGGATACGACAATGGCATTATGCTCATCCATCCATAACACATCTCCGTCTACCAATTCTTTTGCTTCTTTCAAGCGAATGCCAATTTCCCTCCCGTGGTCGGTCACCACCCGCTGAATTCGTTTCACTAAATCGTCGCTTGGCATGTACACCCGTTCGATGTGCGGGGGGAGAGAAGAAAGAGTTCGAATGTTGCCGATAACCGTTTCTACAATCATCATCATCACCTCAAAATAGAAAATATCGTTGCGCCATGGCCACAACTTCAGCCGGTTCGCACGTGATGAGCCGTCCATCGACCTTCACTTCATACGTTTGCGGATCGACATCGATTTGAGGCATGGCGTTGTTGAACACCATATCGTGTTTCGTTAACGAACGAATGTTTCCAACCGGTTTGACGATTTTGTGCAATCGCAGTTTGTCAGGGACGCCGCGTTCGAACGCCGCTTTGGACAAAAACGTAATGGACGTTTTCGCGACGGCGGCGCCATAGTTGGCGAACATCGGGCGGTACAGAGCGGGCTGCGGCGTCGGAATGCTGGCGTTCGGGTCGCCCATCACGCTGTAGGCGATCATCCCGCCTTTGATGACGAGCTCAGGCTTGATCCCGAAAAAAGCGGGATGCCAAACGACCAAATCTGCGAATTTTCCGACTTCGACTGACCCGACATACTCCGCGACGCCATGAGTGATAGCCGGGTTGATCGTATATTTGGCTACGTACCGTTTGACGCGGACATTATCGCCTCGCCCCGTTTCCTCCGGCAAGCGGCCAAACTGTTTTTTCATTTTGTCGGCCGTTTGCCACGTGCGCAAAATGACTTCCCCGACGCGCCCCATCGCTTGCGAGTCGGAACTGATCATGCTGAAGGCGCCGATGTCGTGCAAAATGTCTTCTGCCGCGATCGTTTCTTTGCGGATGCGCGAATCAGCAAAGGCAATGTCTTCTGGAACGGACGGATCTAAATGATGACACACCATTAACATATCTAAATGCTCATCGAGCGTGTTTTTCGTATACGGCCGCGTCGGGTTCGTGGAAGAAGGCAAAATGTTCGGGAAGCTGGCGACTTTCATAATATCGGGCGCATGTCCGCCTCCCGCCCCTTCCGTATGGTATGTATGGATGACACGTCCGTTAATGGCCTTCAGTGTATGCTCGACAAACCCGCCTTCATTCAACGTATCGGTATGAATGGCGACTTGCACATCGTACTCATCCGCCACTTGCAAGCACGCATCAATCGCTGCCGCCGTCGTTCCCCAGTCTTCATGAAGCTTAAGTCCCACCGCGCCCGCGCGCACTTGCTCCGCGATCGGCTCTTTTGCCGACGCGTTGCCTTTTCCTAAAAACCCAAGATTCATCGGGAACGCTTCGGCGGCTTCAAGCATCCGGTAAATGTTCCACTCTCCCGGCGTGCACGTCGTGGCATTCGTTCCAGTCGCCGGTCCGGTCCCGCCGCCAATCATCGTCGTAATGCCGGATGACAGGGCGGTTTCGATTTGCTGCGGGCAAATGAAATGGATATGGGCATCCACTCCTCCAGCGGTCACGATTTTCCCTTCGGCCGCGATCACTTCCGTTGAGGCGCCGATGACAATATTGACGCCGTCCATTAACAGCGGATTCCCCGCCTTGCCGATGGCGGCGATGTTTCCATCTTTGATCCCGATATCGGCTTTGTAAATGCCGGTGTAATCAACGATGACGGCGTTCGTCAACACTAAATCGACCGCTTCGTCGCGGACAGCGAGCGGATGCTGCCCCATCCCGTCGCGAATCACCTTCCCGCCGCCGAATTTCACTTCATCGCCGTAAACGGTATAGTCATGCTCAATTTCAATCCATAAGTCTGTGTCCGCCAACCGGATGCAGTCCCCGGTCGTCGGTCCAAACATATCCGCGTATTGCCGTCTTGACATGGAAAAACTCATTCTCTTGCTCCCTCCTTCCCGTTGTCATCAAGCGGACCGTTGACCATATTGTTTAGTCCGTACACCCGGCGCTTGCCGGAGAACGGGACGAGCTCCACTTGCTTCGCATCCCCGGGTTCAAAACGGACCGCTGTCCCGGCTGGGATGTTCAAATGTTTTCCGTATGCGGCCTGTCGGTCAAATTCGAGAAACGAATTGACTTCAAAAAAGTGAAAATGGGAACCGACCTGCACCGGGCGGTCGCCGCGGTTTATGACCGTCAGCTTCGTAACCGGCTTTTGCCGGTTGCACACAATCGGTTCGTCGCGCAATCGGTATTCTCCTGGGATCATAAGATCACTCCTTTATCCACCTTCATCGGAATCGGCCGGCGCTATTACGACCGGATCGGCTGGTGGACCGTGACGAGTTTCGTGCCGTCCGGAAACGTCGCCTCGACTTGAATCTCGTCGATCATGTCAGCGACGCCTTCCATCACATCATCGCGCGTCAAAATCGTTGCGCCGTATTGCATCAACTCCGCCACCGTCCGCCCGTCGCGGGCTCCTTCCATCAGTTCATACGTAATGAGCGCCACCGCTTCCGGATAATTTAGCTTCAAGCCCCGCTCTTTCCGGCGGCGCGCCAAATCAGCGGCAACGACGATCAGCAGCTTTTCCTGTTCACGCGGAGTCAGTTTCACTCATCTCTTCCCCCCTCTTGAATGCTCCCGCCTATACTCGCAGGTTCAAAAAATCTCTCATTCGCTAACACCGCTGTCTGCTGCTTAAACAGCAAGAAACGATTGAATATAAGTCAAATCAGCCCCATCGACATCCCCTTTCGCCACGACAGCGCCGCGATCCAAAATATAGAAACGATCGGCACAAGAAAACGCCAGCTCCACGTTATGTTCGACCAATATGATGCCAACCTGCTTTTCTTCGGCGATTTTCATAATCGCATCATGAATCAACGCAACGATCGAGGGCTGAATGCCTTCCATCGGTTCATCAAGCAAGAGCAGTTTCGGCCGGCCGGCCAACGCGCGGGCAATGGCCAGCTGTTGCTGCTGTCCGCCGCTTAAATCTCCTCCTTTTCGCTGGCGCATCTCTTTTAAAATCGGGAACAGCGCGTACATTTCATCAAGGGTCGGCTGGGGACGGACTTTTTCGGCCTGCGCTTCCAGCCCGAGAAGAATATTTTCCTCCACCGTCAACGCCGAAAAAATTTCCCTCCCTTGCGGCACATAGCCGATCCCCGCTCGCGCCCGCCGCTCCGGCGGCCAGCGCGTGATATCTTCCCCCTCCCATTCGATGACGCCTGACATCGGGCGAATCAACCCGATGATCGTCTTCATCAACGTCGTTTTTCCAACCCCGTTTCTGCCCAACACCGCCGTCACCCGACCAAGAGGAACATCCATGTCAACATGATCGAGCACCACACTTCCGTCATAGCCAGCCGTTACATCCCGGAGGCGCAGCACGCGTTTTTCCCCCTTCCAAGGTACACATCGATCACTTGTTCGTTTTGCTGCACTTCATCCATCGATCCTTCGCACAATACTTTTCCTTCATGCATGACTGTCACTTGTTTGGAATAGCGGCGGACAAAGTCCATATCATGCTCGACAATAATGACCGCACAATGTTCGGCCATTTCATGGAGCCATTCCCCCGTGCGCTCCCGCTCCGCCGCACTCATGCCGGCGATCGGCTCATCCAATAGGAGGAGCTGCGGACGCTGAATGAGCTGCATGCCGATTTCCAACCACTGCTTTTGGCCATGAGACAGCGAGCCCGCTAAGCGATGACGTTCATCGAGCAATCCAATTTTCTCTAGCTGTGCTGCCATCATTTCTTTCTCTTCTCCAGTCAGCTTCGCCCGCAAAACGGAACGCAGACGCCGATCTTGTCGCATGGCTAACTCCATATTTTCCCACACCGTCAAAAACGGAAAAATGGAAGGGCTTTGAAACTTCCGGGCGATCCCCATTTGCACAATTTCATATTCGGGCCGTTTCGTGATGTCATGGGAGAAAAACAGCACTCGGCCGTCCGTCGCTCTCGTCCGCCCGCAAATGACATCGAGTAGCGTCGTTTTTCCCGCTCCGTTCGGGCCGATCAAAAATCGCACTTCATGAGGGTAAACCGCGAGATCAACGCCTTGCAAAGCGCGAAATCCATCGAAGTCAACGACGACGTCACGACACATCAACACGGGCTTCACATTCATGCCCCCTTTTTTCTTTGATGCGAACGGCAGCGAGCGATTCATAAATGCCCGCCAATCCCTTCGGAACAAACAGCACAACAACGACAAACAAGGCGCCTAACAAAAGCAGCCATAGATCCGGATAATTTTCGCTTAAAAAGCTTTTCGCCGTGTTCATGACGATCGCGCCCATAATCGCGCCCATGAGCGAGTGGCGTCCGCCGACAGCAGCCCACAGCACCATTTCGATTGAAGGAATAATCCCCATCATCTCCGGGGAAATGAGCCCGACTTGCAGGACAAACAATGCGCCTGCCACTCCGGCAAAGGCGGCTGACAAACTATACACAAACACTTTATAGACGGTCGGATTAAACCCTAAAAAACGAACCCGATTTTCAGCATCGCGAATGGCAATGAGCACTTTTCCTAGCCGACCAGTCGTTAGACGGCGCGTCATAACGAAAATGAGGGCAAGAACAGCTGCTGTCAGCCAATACAACACAATTTGCGTAAGCGGCGATGATAACGAAAAGCCGAACACGGTCGAAAAATTGGTCAAGCCGTTCGTTCCACCCGTCCATTCTTGCTTGCCGATAAACAGCGTAACAAACACGACAACAACCGCCTGGGAAAGGAGAGAAAAATAGACGCCTTGAATCCGATTTTTAAACGTGAAATAGCTTAATAGGGCAGCCAGCAATGCAGGCAAGACGATCGCTGCTATGACGGCCACGACAGGATGCGCAAACGGCTTCCAAAACCACGGCAGTTCGCGCACGCTGCTCCACTCCATAAAATCAGGCAAATGCCCTCGCGAAGCTTCGAGCTTCAAATACATCGCCATGCAATAAGCACCCAATCCAAAATACACCCCATGGCCGAGGCTCAAAATGCCGGTATATCCCCAAATGAGAGAAATGCCGACCGCCACGATGGCAAAGCAAAGAAATTTGCCAAGCAAAGACAGGCGAAACTCCGTTAAATAAAATGGCGCCAAAAACAAAGCAACGAAAAACAGCCAGTATCCCCAACGTTTGTTCACGATGCTTCCTCCCCTCAATCGAGCGACCGCGTCCTCAAGCTAAGAAGACCGGACGGTTTCCATTGCAAGAACGCAATAATGAGAACGAACACAATGACTTTGGCGATGGTGGCGCTTGTGGAATATTCGACAAAGGTGGAGATTAAGCCGAGGCCAAACGCTCCCAGCAGCGTCCCAGCCAGTTTTCCCACTCCTCCTAAAATGACGACCATAAATGCATCGACAATATAGTACGTGCCGATCGTCGGCCCAATCGGCCCAAGCAAGGTCAACGCACATCCCGCCACCCCCGCCAATCCTGAACCGATCGCAAACGAGTATGCATCAACTTTCTGCGTGGCAATGCCGAGACAGGCCGCCATCGGCCGGTTCATGGTGACAGCCTGAATGCGTCGGCCAGCTCGTGTTTTCGTTAAATACATATAAAGAAAGAACACGATCGCCAATACAAGACAGAGAATAAACAACCGTTTATACGGAAACACCGCCCCAAACAAGCGGATTCCACCATCCAGCCAGCTTGGCGGCACAACCGCCACGTTGGGCGCCCCAAAGATAAGTCGGGCGGTCTGTTGCAAAATCAAACTGATCCCCCATGTCGCCAACAAACTGTCCAGCGGGCGGTGGTACAAATGGCGGATCAAACTTTTTTCCAGCCCCCACCCAAGCAAGGCAGCGATGAGAAACGACGACGGAATGGCAATGACAAAGTACATCCCCGCTGATTGCGGCGCATGATGGGCAAAGATTTGTTGAATAACGTAGGTTGTGTACGCGCCGACCATCATCAGTTCACCGTGCGCCATATTGATGACGCCCATCAATCCAAAGGTGATCGCCAACCCAATGGCGATCAAAAGCAAAATCGAACCGACGCTCAGCCCGTTGAATAATTGGTCAATAAACATCGCCGTCCCCCTCTCATGTCCGCTGGGCAAGAAGGAAGGACATGCCTTCCTCCCCATGCAACTATTCACTTAATCCTTTCGCCCATGGGTAGCTCTTTAAATACGGATCCGGCTTCACCGGCTGGCCGGAATTCCATAACTCTTTGAATTGTCCGTCCGCTTGGATTTCGCCAATGCGCACCGTTTTCCATAAATGCTGCGTTTCCCCGTCAATTTTCACTGTTCCTTCCGGCGCCTTGTATTCAAGGCCGGCCGCCGCTTTTTTCACTTGATCCACATCAAAGGAACCGGCTTTTTTCACTGCTTCGGCCCATAAATGAACCGCAGTATACGCCGCTTCAATCGGGTCAGCCGTCACGCGGTCTTGTCCATACTTTTCTTTATACTTTTGTACAAATGCCTTATTCTCCGGTGTATCGGTCGTCTGAAAATAGTTCCACACAGCCAAATGACCGGCCAACACATCCGGCCCGATCCCGCGTATTTCTTCTTCCGCGATACTGACGGACATCACCGTCACGTCTTTCGGTGTGATGCCAGCGTCTTTCAACTGTTTGAAAAAGGCGACATTGCTATCGCCGTTGAGCGTATTGAAGACGACAGCCGGTTTCACTTGTTTGATTTTGCTGATAATGGTGCTATAATCGGTATGGCCGAGCGGCGTATATTCTTCCCCGACCACTTGCCCACCTTCGGCCTTCAACTGGGCCTTGATGATTTTGTTCGCTGTCCGCGGAAAGACGTAATCCGATCCAAGCAAGAAAAACGTCTTGCCGCGGTTTTTCAGGAGCCAGCTGACCGCTGGAACGATTTGTTGATTCGTCGTCGCCCCAGTGTAAAAGATGTTCGGAGACGACTCCATCCCTTCGTATTGCACCGGATACCAAAGCAGCCCGTTGTTTTGCTCCACAACCGGAAGCATCGCCTTGCGGCTCGCCGATGTCCAACCGCCGAAAATGGCGGCCACTTGATCTTTTTGCAGCAATTTTTTCGCCTTTTCGGCAAATGTCGGCCAGTCGGACGCTCCATCTTCCACAATCGGTTCAATCTTCTTGCCGAGCAGCCCGCCCGATGCATTGATTTCCTCAATGGCCATTAACTCGGCATCGCGCAGCGACACTTCACTGATGGCCATCGTTCCGCTCAGCGAATGGAGAATCCCTACTTTGACCGTATCGCCTTCTTTACTAGCCGAAGACGAATCCTTTTTGTTTTCGTTTTTTGCTTGATCAACAGCTGATGACGCCGCACATCCCCCAAGAGCAAAAACACTGACGCATAAAAGCAGCCATAATTTCCACATGAATGCTGGTTTCATTCGCACACCCTTCCCCCCTATTCATTTGAAACATCGATGAATTCCTGCCCCTCATTCATCTAAAAGAGCGCATCCCTCCCTTGTTCCTCAAAAGCGATGCATGTTCTCCACGTTGAGGATTTGTTCTTGATTAGCAGTATAAGGCCCACGTTTCGCGGACTCAACATATTTGTCATATTTTATTACATATTTTTGTTATATTTATTATCAATCATCTTCCGACCAATCAGCCAGGTCGAAAAACAAAACATGCCCCAAAAAGGCACACATGCACCTTTTTGGGGCATCGTTCATTTCACAAGCGACAAATCCACTCCAATGACCCCGACAATTTGACCGTTATGATCCCTAATGGGAGCGGACACCGTGACGCAAAGATGTTTCGTCAATGCCGATACATACGGATCGGAAACGTACACTGTTCCTCTACAAGCTTCCTGAAACCACGACCGGACTTTGGCGTTGACCAATCCGGCTGGCGGGTTCGAATAGACAAACGCCCCATCAAGACGATTCGACCAGACAGCCTCAATCTCTCCATTCTCAGATAAAAATCGATCCAGCACGCGTTGATGCATGGCCTCATCCATTTGTTCCAACGGAGCTGACTGAAGCAAAGCCGATAGTTTCTGAATCGTGTTTTTCACGACCGCATCATCGACAGAAATCGTTTCTCTCATCCAATCACGTCCGACCGTTTGCTGCAGCTCCTCCGCTGTCTTTTGCAGCGCTTCATTAATGCGCAAAATCTGTTCGACGCTTTCATGCTGTTCGTTCATATCCGCCGTCACTCGCTCGACAAACCGTTGATTTTCCCGGCTCAATTGCACGATTTCTTCTAGGAGAACGGCGATTTCTTTCACGCTGTCCGACTGCCCAGACGCTGACCGGACAGAAGAGGAGACGAGGTCCGTCATATCATTCAGCTGTCGCTGCAGCAAATGAAGGAACGACATAATCGCTTCCATTTCTTTCTCTTCGACATCGATTTGCCTTGTTTCTTCGCGAACGATATCGGTTGTCGCTGCGATTTCGCGTTGAATAAGGGACAAAATATCCTGTGTTTGCTGGACAGCTTCCGATGTTTGATTCGCCAACATGCCGATTTCCCGCGCGACGACCGCAAACCCGCGCCCATGTTCTCCCGCACGAGCCGCCTCAATATTGGCATTGAGCGACAAAATTTTCGTTTTCTGCGAAATCTCGCCGATCGCTGATATAATTTCATTGATGCGTCGCGAATGATGAACGAGATGGTCCATTTGTTCCAATAACGTTTCATGGTGGGAGCGCAGTGTTCGAATTTCTTTTTGCAACGTCTCCAATGAATTCCATGAATGCAGCCAATGTTCGGAAAACTGCTGGCTGCTCGCATACATATCACGCGAAGATGCAGCGATTTCCCTAGCCGCCTCCTCGATTGTTCGCATTTTGTTCGCCACTTTTTCCGTATACTCCACCGTTTTCTCGCTATGGTCCATCAGCTCTGCCGCACTATTCCGGCTTGAATCGGAAATGTCATTCAGCGAAAGTGCCGCCATCTTCATCTGTTCCATCGCTGCTTTGAGCTGATCAACCGCCACAACAATTTGCCTTGCAATTTGTTGCGGTCCTCCCTGCGTTTCCTCACGTCGAGGCTGATCCAGTTCGCGCTTTATTTTTCGTTCCGCACGTCTCGCAAAAATCAACAGGCGTCACTCCTTATGTCATTTTTTATTACATAATTATAATATAAAATATAACAAAAGGACATATAAAAATAAGACGCCCGTTCTTCTAAAAACGAGCGTCTTGCCTGGAAAAGGCTAGAGAACCATATTCAATAACAAAATGAAGACAAACGCCACCACCGAAATAATCGTTTCCATGACTGTCCATGTCATGAGCGTTTCTTTCACCGTCATGCCGAAATATTCTTTGATCATCCAGAAGCCGGAGTCATTGACGTGCGACAAGATCAACGAACCCGCGCCGGTCGCCAAGACAAGCAGTTCCATATTCGTTCCCGGCATGGTAGCCGCGATGGGGGCAACGATGCCGGCAGCGGTCATCATCGAGACGGTCGCCGATCCCGTCGCTACGCGAATGAGCGCCGCAATGCCCCAGCCTAACAGGAGCGGAGAGAAGTGCGAGTGTTTCGCCACTTCCGCGATTTGTTCGCCGATGCCGGAATCAAGCAGCACTTTGTTGAATGCGCCGCCCGCCCCGATGACAAGCAGGATGTTCGCGACCGGGCCGAGGCAGTCGTTGGCAAATTTCAAGACAGCGTCGCGGTTGAAGCCGCGGGCGTAGCCTAAGCTAAAGAACGAATAAACCGTCGCGATCAAGAGCGCAACAATCGGGTCGCCGATAAAGCGCAGCACTTTCGCCGCTTCTGACTTTTGATCAAGCGTCACGTTTGCCACAGAGGCAATCAACATCAAAATGACCGGAAGCAAAATCGTGAACAGCGTATTGCCAAAGCCAGGAAGCTCACGTGCTTCTTTATGCTGCACAAGCTAATGAGCAATAATAACACGATAATAGCAGCAACAACAATGGCGATTTCCATCACAAGCTCCCCCTTTATCTTTGAGATAAATCGATTTAGTGAACAAAGCAAACGTTTTCAGATCTTTGAAGGAAAGGGCTAAATCGATTTAGCGCCCGATCATAGCCAGCTAAATCGATTTAGTCTTCCTCCCTTTCCCCACTCCGCCGCTGAAACGCAGCGATGATGTCAAATTCCTCTTTCAATCGCTCATACAAGCGGGCATACAAATCAAACAGTTCAGCGTAAATGAGCGTATGTTCTTCCTTCGGCTCATGGCGGGCCGTTGTGTCGATCCACGTTTTCACCGTTTCCAGCGGCGGCAGCTCGCCTAACGCGTAAAGCGCCACCGCAGCCGCCCCCAGCGCCGACGCCTCGTGCGTCTGCGGCACGATGAGCGGTTTGCCGAGCATATCAGAAAGCATTTGCCGCCAAAACGGCGACTTGGCGAATCCGCCCGAGACACGGATTTCCGACATCGGCCCCGTGACATCGCGAATGGCCAAGGCGACGGATAGGATGCTGAAGCAGACGCCTTCCATCACGGCACGAATCAAATGTTCACGTCGATGATGAAGGCCAAGTCCAAAAAACGTTCCGCGCGCGTTCGCGTTCCAATACGGCGCCCGCTCGCCCGATAAAAACGGCAAAAACACCAGCCCCTCGGATCCAGGCGGAACACGTTCGGCGTATTTCGTCAACAAATCGTATGGATCCATTCCGAGCTTTTTCGCCACTTCCCGCTCCTGGGCGCCGAACTCATCGCGCAGCCAGCGAAGCAAAATGCCGCCGTTGTTCGTCGGTCCGCCGACGACCCAATAGCCGGGCGTCAACGCATAACAAAACGTCCGCCCTTTTTCATCGGTCGTCGGTTTTGCCGCGATCGTCCGCACCGCCCCGCTCGTCCCGATTGTAATCGCTGCTTCCCCCGGAAGCACCGCCCCGACACCGACATTGGCGAGCACGCCGTCACTTGCGCCGATAACGACGGGCACATCAGCGGATACCCCCATTTTATCCGCCCATTCTTTCTTCATTCCTTGCAGAATGTGTATAGCTGGAACTAAACGCGGCAGCTGCTCGCGGCTGATACCAAGAAACGAAAGCACACCCTCGTCCCAATCAAGCGTATCGAGGCGGAACAAACCAGTGGCTGAAGCGAGCGAATGGTCAGCGATATAATCGCCATATAGGCGGTAAAGCACATAGTCTTTCACAGAGACAAACCAGCGGGCTTGCCGAAACACATCCGGCTGCTTCTCTTTCAGCCAAAGCAGTTTCGGCAACGGGGACATCGGGTGGATCGGTGTCCCCGTCCGCCGATAAATATCAAGCCCGTTCTGTTCTTTCAACAGCCGCTCCGTTTGAGCCACGCTTCGGTTGTCCGCCCAGATGATTAAGCGAGTGAGCGGCCGCCCCGACTCGTCAAGCACCATAATCGAGTGCATCGCCGCGCTTAAACCCATAGCTTTCACTTGCGCTGGGCGGATGCCGTGGCGGATCGTCACCGCCCCGACCGCTTGAACGACCGCCGCAAACAGTTCATCGGGATCCTGCTCCGCAAACCCCGGGTGCGGCTGGATGATCGGATAGTCGATCGCATGAGAGGCCAGCACTCGTCCCTGTTCGCCAAACACAACGGCTTTCGTGCTCGTCGTCCCGATGTCCACACCGATGACGACACGTTCATGAATCTTCATCGTTTCTCCTCCCTTCTTTGCCATTTCCCCGTTTGATCCATGTCCGCTCCACCAATGCCGGGGAGAAACGAAACACGCGCGGGCTGTCGGCATGATTCGAATCCATTTGTTCAAACACACGCTCCGCCGCTTTTTTTCCCATCGCAAACGTTGGCTGGGCGATCGTCGTCAACGCCGGTGTATAAATATCGGCAAACGGCACATCATCGATGTTGATGATCGCCACCTCATCCGGCACACGAACCCCTGCGTCTTTCACAAACCGCAAAACCCCCATCAGCGTCAAGTCGTTGATCGCAAACAAGGCATTAGGCCGCTTCGGTTCGGCAAACCGTTGTTTCAACACTTCCGGCAGCGCGTCCGGATCAGCGGCGATGATGTTCCCATCTTCAACGTCCAGTCCTCTTTTGCGCATAGCCGCCCGAAACCCTTCAAATCGTTCCATCCGCGGCACGTTGTAAGGGACAAGCGGCGGGGTGACAATGGCAATCCGGTCGTAGCCATAGGAAGCGAAATACTGAACCGCCATTTCCGCTGCACCTGCATTATCAAGCAGCACGCTGTCTGCCTCCACTCCCGGCACCATCCGGTCGACAAACACAAGTGGAAACCGTTCCTCGACAAGACGGCGATAGACGTCCTCGTTCTTCCCTGTTGGAAACACGATCAACCCGTCCACTTGCTTCGCCAGCAGCGTATCAACATATGTTTTTTCCTTATCCGGATCATCGCCGGAATTGCAGACAATGACTTGAAACCCGCGCTTTTGGCATTCCTCTTCAATGGCGTGCAGCATTTGCGTTGTCATCATATGAAGCATATTAAAAACAATCACGCCAATGGTCGCTGTCGTCTTTTGCTTTAAGCTGCGGGCGATGGCGTTTGGCTGATAGCCAAGTTCCTCGATCGCTTGAGCGATGCGCTTTCTTGTTTCCTCGCTCATATATTCATAGCGTTTGTTCAAGTATTGCGAGACCGTGCTTTTCGAAACGTTGGCCAATTTCGCGACATCGGCCATCGTTACTTTTTTCAAAAGGGATCCCTCTCTCGTACTAAATCGATTTAGTTCAAAGCGTTTTCATAAACCGGTTTAGCTTTATTATAAACCAAATGAAAGCGGTTTACAATAAGTTTTGTTTGCTCGTACACGTGGGGAAAGAAAAGAAGCAAAAACTCCTCAAAAAATGTCGACAGCAACTCTTTGAACAACCGGTCATGATCGATGCGCTGTTTGGCCACGTTTTCCCTCCCTGCAATTGTCGGATTCACCGTACTGTATTCGCTCTTCGCGGCCAAATTCCTCCTTGTCCCTCCCCACGTTTTTTGGGCATGCGCCATTTGCCCTTTTCCGACGTTGAGCCGTAAAACAAGCCGAACTGAGCAGCGGTTCAGCTTTGGGGGGAATAGTTTCAGTTCCTCGTAGGTACGTAAAAACTTGAGGTCATTCAAAAACTTTCGTTCGAAATTTTGTTGTTTCAATCCCTCATAGGTACGATAAAAACTCGGTCTCCGGATCGGAATCATGATTAAAGAAAGTTAGTTTCAATCCCTCATAGGTACGATAAAAACCGCCATGGTTCGCGTCGATAGGAGCAATAGCGAGATACTTGTTTCAATCCCTCATAGGTACGATAAAAACCCTGACGGTGTGTATCGCAAGTCCACATCCTCGACGTTTCAATCCCTCATAGGTACGATAAAAACAAATTTTCCAAGCCTCTTGGAACATCTTCCGCTTGATTGTTTCAATCCCTCATAGGTACGATAAAAACTCTGCCTTTTCTATCTTTTCCCCTGTGTCCATTCTTAGTTTCAATCCCTCATAGGTACGATAAAAACGGAATTGGCGGAGTGCAACGCGGCACTCGAGGCGTACGAACGTTTCAATCCCTCATAGGTACGATAAAAACGCGCGGAATTGATTTACAATTGTTCGCATCACTATTGGTTTCAATCCCTCATAGGTACGATAAAAACGCTGTATTTGCGATCGCGAGAGGGCTTGCAGGCTATTGTTTCAATCCCTCATAGGTACGATAAAAACGAAAACTACTCCCCCGGACGCCCAAGCTCCTCCCAGTTTCAATCCCTCATAGGTACGATAAAAACGTCGAGCACGACAAACTCAACGTCGTCAGGATGATGTTGTTTCAATCCCTCATAGGTACGATAAAAACCCAAACCATACGCATCAAATCAAGCTTTTTCTCTCTGAGCTGTTTTCAGAATATCACGTTTCAAAAATTCTGTCAATACCGTTTAGCCGTGTTGTTTGTAGGATTTTGACGCAAAAAAACATTGTCGTCGATCCCCCGGGATTTTTGCACGATTGGAGGTCGACGACAACTTGCCCCCGTTTTCATCCGCCAATCGGAAACAGCAGACGGGCCGCATATACTGTGCCTGTCACGGTAATGGCGCTCAACAAAGTCGACACCAACACCGCCTGGGCGGCGTAATCTGGGTGGCAGTCATACTCGAGTGCATACAGCGCCGTATTGCGCGAGCACGGATAGGAACTAGCAATGAGCAACGCCTGAGCCGTCACGCCATCCATTCCTAATAGAAAGATCAAAGACCCAGCCAACAGCGGCGACAAAACGAGACGCCCAAACACACTTGCATACACAAGCGGCGGCAAGGCGTTAAAACGGGTGTAGGCGATTTGCGCTCCCAACGTAAAGAGGGCGATGGCTAAAAACGCGTCGGCGACCCGCTGAAGCGGCGTCCATAAAAATGATGGGATTGGGACGTGAAGCCATCGGCAGATCACACCGAACAACAGCGCGTGAAGAACGGGATTTTTCCATATCTCAGCAGCCCATTTCCCACTTTTCCCGTTTCCTGACACGAACTGATACACTCCATATGTATTGGTCAAGAAGTTTTGAAAAATGGTCACGATGATTTGAATCGTCGCCCCGAGCGGATGTTGGTGAAACACCAGCTGGCTGACAGGAATGCCGAAGTTGCCAGAATTGTTCAGCACAACCGTATTTTGAAACACCGCTGCCATACTTCGCTCCAGTTTGAATAGTTTCGCCATGATCCTACTCAAAACCATCAGCCCGCCGTTTTGCAACAGAAGAAACCCTAAGATAGCCGCTAACACCTTTCCATTCAACTCACTGTCATACACGTTGATGAATGCGACTGCCGGCAGCAGGACATACATGTTCAATTTGGATAATGTATTGAGGTCAAGACGAAAGAAACGGTGAAGCCCTGCTCCCAAGCCGACAATCAACAGCATAGGAACCATCACTTGCAATACAATTCCGCTAAAAACAGCCAAGACGTTTCCCCCGCTTTCTTTGTGCATATGTCGGCTCGATGTTCCTTGTATAACGTTGTTCAGACATCCCGCCTTTTACACTTTTTTTCGATAAATCCGCTCCGGACGACCGACCGATCCATAGACAATATCGGCTAGCACTTGTCCCGTGGAGACAAGGTATTCTAAATATCGACGGGCGGTCGTCCGGCTTGTGCCAATTTGCCGTCCGACTTCTTCAGCAGTGATGCCTTCTTGGCACTGCCTAACAACCGCTAACACTTTTTCCAGCGTCAACGGCTGAATGCCTTTAGGCAACATCGGCTGTTCCTTAACGGACCATTCTCTTCCCATCAGTTCATCAACATCTTCTTGGCCAATCCACTCTTTCTCTTTCACCCACCGCTGCATTTTGTCATAGTACTCTTTATACCGATGCAATGTGTCGACAAATCGATCAAACATAATCGGCTTGATAATATAATCAAACACCCCGCCATGCAGCGCTTGTTTCAAGGCATCCACTTCTCGTGCTGCTGTGATCATAATAATATCGATATTGGAAAAGCGTTCCCGAACCCATTTTAAAAAAGAGAGGCCGTTCATATCCGGAAAATAGACATCAAGCAACAACACGTCGGGTTGCAGCACCTCTGTCAATTCCCTTGCCTCTTCGGCGTTCGTGGCAATGCCGACCACTTCATACCCGTTCACTTTCTCGACAAAGCGCCGATTAATTTCAGCGATGCGGCGGTCGTCTTCAATAATAAGTACACGAATCATCCCCTCTGCTTCCCTCCCTCCGAAATATTGATGCATAAAGGTGTAGAGGCCTTTTATGGGAAATGCTTTCTTTCAGCATGGGTTGGCACGGCCCGACCGCTTCGGAATAATGACGGTAAACACCGTTCCCTCTCCTTGTTTCGACTGGTAGGTGATTTGCCCACCAAGCATCGCCAGCGCCTTCTTGACAAGATCAAGCCCATACCCACGGAGGCCGTTGGCTTTGGTCGAAAAGCCGCGGTCGTATATCCGTTCCGCCACATCCGGATCAACGCCTAATCCGTTATCCTCGACCTCAATAATCAAGTCATCGCCGAGGTCGGTCAAAAAAATGGTCACTCGTTTCTCTTCTTTTCCGTTGTGGAGGACCGCTTCCATGGCGTTATCCAACAAATTCCCGACAATCGTCACCAAATGGTCGCGATCGATCCATGGCGGCACATCGCGAAAACTGCTTTCCCGATCAATTTCAAAGGTGATTTTCAGCTCATGGGCGCGGTTGAACTTGCCAATCAGCAGCCCGCCGATGATCGGATCCGGAATTTCTTTCATGACAAACCGGACGATGTTTTGTTGCAAGTCGGTCTCTTTTGCGATCAGTTCAAGCGCTTCCTCATACGATTCCAGTTGAATCAGGCCAGAGATCAAATACAGCTTGTTGGAAAATTCGTGCGTTTGCGCGCGCAAGGCATCGGCATAACTGCGAAGCTGCGATAACTCTTTGGTCAAGCGATACAATTCCGATTTGTTTCGAAACGTCGATACCGCTCCAATCACACGCCCTTGCTTGTCTTTGATCGGAATGCGGTTGGCAATGACGGTTTCTTCCCCTAACACCATTTCATCGTCAAATTCCGCCTGCCCCGTCCGAATGACTTCAGGCAGCCTCGAGTGGGGAATAAGCTGCAAGATCGGCATTCCCAACACATCGCGTTCGTTCTCATACCCAAGCAGCTTCAGCGCCGTTTGATTGACCATCGTAATCGTTCCTTCTTGATTGATGGCCACAATTCCTTCGCGAATCGCTTCTAAAATCGCCTGCTTTTCTTGGTAGAGCAAACCGATTTCTTCCGGTTCAAGGCCATGAATCGATTTTTTCACCGCCCTGGCGATCGCCACGGCGCCCACCGCTCCGAGAAAGAGGGCAAAAACGGAGAAGAGAAACATCTTCATACGATACGACCATACTGTACGCTGAATATCCTCTAGCAAAAAACCAACCGAAACAATGCCGATCACATGTCCGTTTTCATCAAAAATCGGCGCTTTTCCCCGGATCGCCGGACCAAGCGAACCGACCGCCTCGGAAATAATCGCTTTGCCTTTCAGCACTTCGCCGTTGTCGCCCCCTACCATATGCTTTCCAATCCGATCTGGCAGTGGGTGAGCGTAGCGGATTCCCTTACGGTTGCCAATCACTACGTACTCCGCCCCTGTCTTTCGGCGAATATGTTCGGCAAACGGCTGCAAGCGCACTGACGGATTCGGGTCGCGGAACGCCTCGCGCACGAGCGGAGTCGACGCGACCGTCTCGGCCACATTCAGCGCTCGCATGCCGATTTGTTGTTTGATAGTCTCCGCGAACATATGTTGGAATAAAAACGTAAGAAACACGATGACAAACAAAAGCAGCGAACAAATGATCATCATCAACCGTGTTTGCAGTTTCATCGTGCTGTCCTCCAAACGGAAAAATGAAAAGAAAGACCATCCTCCACTAAAGGAAGAAAGCCTTTCTTTCTATTATTACATATCTTCATTGACAATGACGGTTTTTCCTCGTAATTTCATGAAAAACGGCACGGCAATCCACAATAAGGCGATGACCAACAAGACGAGCGAAATCGGTTTTTCAAAGAAAACGAGATAGTCCCCGTTTGATGCCGTCAACGCCCGGCGCATGTTGTTTTCAATCATTGGCCCCAGCACAAGCCCCAATACAAGAGGCGCGAGCGGGTAATCGTGTTCCGCGAGCCAATAGCCGAGCAAGCCAAATGCCAACAACAGAAACACATCAAACGTCGTCACTTGCACCGCATACACGCCGAATACAGAGATGGCGATAATGAGCGGCAACAAATACTTCGTCGGTGTTTGGATGATTTTCGCAAATAGTTTCACAAGCGGCATGTTGAGAATTAACAACATCACATTTCCGATAAACATGCTCGCAATCAATCCCCAGGCGACAGCCGGATGTTCATCAAACAACAGCGGACCTGGCTGGACGTTGTACATAATGAGCGCTCCCATCAAAATGGCCGTCGTCCCGGACCCCGGAATCCCGAGCGTCAACAGCGGAATCATCGCGCCTCCAGACGCACCGTTGTTCGCCGACTCGGGCGCCGCGACGCCGGCGATCGTCCCTTGGCCGAATTTTTCTGGATGTTTGCTGATTTTCTTTTCAAGAATATAAGAAAAAAATGAGGCCAACGTCGCTCCGGCTCCCGGCAGCACGCCGATGAAAAATCCGAGCAGCGACCCGCGGGCAATCGGGCCGGCACTTTCCTTCAAGTCCGATTTGGTTGGCAAGATGCGCCCGATTTTAGCAATTTCCCCTTCGTTCGTTTCCCGATGGAGAATCGCTCTAAACACTTCTCCCAACGCAAACAACCCGACCGCTACGGTTAAAAACTCCAGCCCCCCATACAAATAGGAAATGTTGTACGTGAAGCGTGCGACGCCAGAGACGTTGTCGAGCCCGATCGTGGAAAGAAGCAGGCCAAAGATGGTCATGATCCACGCTTTCGTCATCGACTTGCCGGCAAGGCCGCTCACCGCAGCAAGCCCCAGCAGCATGAGCGAAAAATACTCCGCCGGACCAAACTTGAGCGCCACATTGGAAAGTGGTTCTGCCAGCAGCACAAGCCCCACCAAAGCCACAATCCCTGCCACAAACGAACCGATCGCCGCAATCGCCAGCGCCGCCCCGGCCCGGCCTTGCCGCGCCATTTGATAGCCGTCCAGCGTCGTGACAACGGATGACGATTCCCCTGGCGTATTGAGCAAGATCGATGTCGTCGAACCGCCGTACATCGCCCCGTAATAGACGCCGGCCAACAAAATGATCGAACTGGCGGCCGCCTGCTCGGGACTCAAACCCGATGTCATCGACGCCGTCACCGGAATGAGCAGCGCCACCCCGCTCATCGGCCCGATCCCAGGAAGCACGCCGACCGCCGTGCCGATCAACACCCCGATAAACGCAAACAGCAAGTTATGCGGCTGAAGCGCCGTCTGAAATCCGTCAAACAAAAACGATAGTGTGTCCATGATGCCCCTCCTTTCATTGGAACCAAATCGGCCAGCTTGGCAATGTTCCTTGCAACAGTTTCACATAAAGGCCATATACGCCTAACGAAAAACCAGCCGCAATGGCGATCGATTTCCACAGCGCCCCTTTTTCCATCGTTTGAAAGCCGATGACAAGAAAGAGAAATGTCGTGATCACATATCCAACCGTTTCAAGCAACGCCGCATAGAAAATGGCGGCGATGAAAATGACAAGAAACTTTTTATATTGCCGCGGCAGTTTCTCCCCTGTTGCGCCTGAATAATTTCTTGTCTCAAACAGCAGTTTTATGCTTAATAAAACCAACACAAGTCCAAGCAAAAACGGAAACACGTTCGGCCCGACAGCGCTGCCGTAGGCGCTTTTCGATATGCGCAAACTTTCCACCATAAACAAAGCGCCCACAGCCAAAAACGCCACCGCCGCGATCCGGTCAGCCGTTTTGTTCATCGCTTTCCCTCCCGCTTTTGGAAAAAGGGGAAGAATGCTCTTCCCCCTCGAGTTATTTATGCATCCCAAGCGACTTCAGCAGGTCGCCGACTTGCTGCTCCTGCTCTTGCAAAAACTTCGTAAATTCGTCCGAATTGCGATATTCCGCCGCCCAGCCTTGTTTTTGCAGTTCTTCTTTCCACTTCTCGTGTTCAGACAACTTTTTCAATGTTTCTTCCCAAAACGCTTTTGCTTCCGAAGACATTTCCTTCGGCCCGAACACGCCGCGCCAAATCGTAAACTCGGCATCAACGCCAAGCTCTTTCATCGTCGGCACGTCTTTCAGCACTCCGCCGAGGCGTTCAGGAGCGGAAACCGCCAGCACCCGCACTTTGCCGGCTTTCAAATATTCGCCAACCGAAGACGCATCCGTCGCAATCACATCCGCATTGCCGCCAAGCAGCGCCGCCATCGCTTCTCCGCCGCCATCGTACGAAACATACTTGACTGATTTTGGATCGATGCCCGACTTATAGATCGGCAAAATCGCCACTAAGTGGTCCATCGACCCTGGCGCCGACCCTCCGGCAATGGTGACGGATTTCGGATTTTGTTTAATGGCGTTCAGCAAGTCGGTCAACGTTTGAAACTTTGAATCGGCTTTAACCACAATCGCGCCAAAGTCTTTCGTCAACTGGGCGAGCGGGGTCGTGTCTTTGTAGCCGAACGGGCTGTTCCCTTCTTTTTTCAAGTTGTTGATAATAATTGGCGGGGAGTTGACAAATAGTTTGTAATCGTTTTTCACATCCTGGGTAGCGTATTCGGCCATAAAGACTGCCCCGCCGCCGCCCGGTTTGTTTTCGACCGTCATGGTCTGTTTGACAAGCCCTGTCTCATCCAACACTTTCATGACCGCGCGGGCCGTTAAATCCCAACCGCCGCCCGCCCCAGACGGAGCAACAATCGTAATCGGCTTCGTCGGATAGTTTGAGGCCGATGAGCCAGAGTTTGAACCGGACGATTTCGACCCCGCCGATTCATTGCCCCCACAGGCCGCCAAAGCCAGTGTCATCATCCCTGCGGCGAGCAATCCCCACCATTTCGTTTTCTTCATTTCTCCCTTGCCCCCTTGTTTTTGATAACGTTTTCAAACTCAACCTTACCATGCCCCAGGGTGAACGTGAAGTTTTTGAAAATAAAATGAATTTTGTGCATTTTGTTCATGGAGGTATAATCAGACCTGATATCAAGCACCTAGCGGAACGCTGGAGTCTCAAAGCAAAAAAAGACCGCCAGCCTTCAAGGCCGACGGTACATAAAACGTTGGCACGGTACATACTTTCTGATTTTTGTTCCTCCTCTTTCATGTGACCGGACGATCATCCGTTTTCTACAATCGATCACTTACGAATCAGTGATTTCCTCTACCTCTTTTGCCACCGCCAACCGTCCTCGTTAGATAGCCGCCTCTTGTGTTTAATTTCCCTGCTCTTCAAGCAATTCCCAAACATCTTGCTCTGGAAGATCCACCAACCGAGCAATATCTTCCACCTTCATTCCTTTGCGCGCCATGTTGCGGATCAGTTGTTTCATTCCTTGCTTCATTCCTTGCTTCATTCCTTGTTTCATTCCCTGTTTGATCCCTTGTTCAATCCCTCGTTTGATCCCTTCTTCCAACCCCTGTTTCCTTCCCTTTTGCTCATAGGAAATGATCAGCTCCAACACTTGCTCTTTTTCTTTCGTTTCCATCGCCCTCACCTCTCTTTGCAGTTGTTGCTCTTCCTCCTCCGACAGCTTCACATATGTTTCAAAAAAGCCCAAGAGCAGCCGCTGCCTCGCTTCATCCAGCTCCAATCGCACCAACATGCGCAAAAACTCTTTTTTCAACTCAATTTTCTCACTTTCAGTATACCCCATTTTGCCAAGGAGGGCAGCCGCAATCGGATTGTCATGCCGGATATAGTCTCTCCAATGTTTCTTGCGCAACTCCACCGGGAAAAAGCGAAACTGCAGCACGTCGCCAAAGGGAAACTCGATTGAGAACACGGACGGTTCTTCGCGGAGGGTGTCATGGCTGAAGACAGCGATCGGAACGATGCGGGTGCGGTATTTTTCAAACAAACGGCTGAAATAGATAAACATGCGCTCTGGAAACGATGGTTGCACGTAGCTTTGATTCTCCACATGAACGATGATCAGCCCATCCTCCCCTTTCAGCTTCGTCTCGACTAATAGATCGACGCGGTATTTTTCACCTGCCGTGACATCGGTAAACAGTTCTTCGGACAGAAAGGACAAATGGCTGAAATCAATGTGTTCATGCATGTCGGGAAAAAAGAGGAGAAGAAACTCTTCGAAGAACGTTTGAATCAGCTCTTTGAACAATCGGTCATGGTCAATGGCCATTCGATCACCCCTCTTTGAACGTGTTCAATTCTATCCATTCGCAAGCAGGGGGTGAAAATCCTGCATCGGGGACAGAAAAAGTTGTACCGTACTGTATAGCGCTTCAGTCCCCCACAGGTACGATAAAAACGTATTCCTGTACCACGTGATTTAACTGTTGAACAGATGTTTCAATCCCTCATAGGTACGATAAAAACACAAAAGCAAATGACAGCCCAGCGATCAGACCCGCAGGTTTCAATCCCTCATAGGTACGATAAAAACTTTGTCCAACCGGGACAAAATAATTTATGTTCGACATGTTTCAATCCCTCATAGGTACGATAAAAACTTTGGCCAAGATGTAAAAACTTTTTCGTTTGAAGGGAGTTTCAATCCCTCATAGGTACGATAAAAACTCATTGATCGCGTAACGTTGCAAAACGACGTATTGAAGTTTCAATCCCTCATAGGTACGATAAAAACCCAAACCATTCGCATAAAATCAAGCTTTTCCCCTTTTGACTGTTTTCAGAATATCACGTTTCAAAAATTCTGTCAATACTGTCGAGCCGTGTTGGTTGTAGGATTTTGACGCAAAAAAACATTGTCGTCGATCCCCCGGGATTTTTGCACGATTGGAGGTCGACGACATTTGCAAGACGGTCAGTTTTTGTTTTTCTCCATTCTTCCGTACTCGTCCTTCACCGCCGCCACGAGCGGGTGCCCACTTTCAAGCCCCGCGTATTGCCGAAGCGCGCCTTCGATTCCATGTTGGGCGATTGTTTGTTGAAGGGCGGCGGCTTCCACGTCGCGGTCGTCATCGAACCGCAGGAGGGCGGCGATTCCTTTAGCCAAGCCGTGCGGGACGTTGCCGAATAAGGCGCAATATTGCACGGCTGGCGCGACGAGGCGGTCGTTCGGCCCAAGTTTGCGGATCGGCGAGCGGGCGACACGGATGATGTCGTCGGACAGCGCCGGGTTCATGAAGCGCCCGATCGTCGTCTCGATATACGCGCGGTGCTCATCTGCCTTCCAACCGTGCTTTTTCACCAACACCGCTCCGGATTCGCTGAGCGCCTGTTCGACATCCGCCCCAATGGCGCTGTCTTTCATCGCGTCTTGCACGGTTTCGTATTGCTTGAGGTAGCCTAAGTAGGCGGCAAGGGCATGGCCGGTGTTGACAGTAAATAACTTTCGTTCAATATACGGCCCTAAGTCAGCGACAAAATGCGCTCCTTGAATCGGCGGAACCGCGCCGATGACGTTGCGCGTTTCAATCGCCCATTCGAAAAACGGCTCGACCGTCACCGCCAGCGGATCATCGTTCGTTTGGTTTGGCACGATGCGGTCAACCGCGCAGTTGAGAAAGCCGACCGACTCGCCCGCCAGCTGTTGTTCGGCTTCGGAAAGATGGGCAAACACGTGCTGCTTCAACGTCTCCGTGCCGCCGATCATATTTTCGCACGCAATGACATGAAGCGGAGCTTGCCGGGCGGCCAGCCGCTGCTTGAGCCCGGCGGCGATGACCGGGGCGATGGCCGGCAAAATGTGCGGGCCGACGGCGGTCGTGACCAAATCAGCGGCGGCGATCGCCGCGATGACTTGCTCCCGCTCTGTTTGGCTGTTCAACGCCGAGACGCCGCGCACCCATTGTTCTTCTCGCTGCTCGCCGGCGACAATGACGCGATACTCCCCCCGCTCCTTGAGCAGGCGGACGATTTGTTCGTTGACATCGACAAAAACGACCTTATATCCCGACGCTGCCAGCAAGCTGCCGATAAAGCCGCGGCCGATGTTGCCAGCGCCAAAATGAACCGCCTGCATCAGCCGTTCACCTCATGGAGCAGCGCAAGAATGTCTTCTTCTGTTTTGGCGTTCGCCATCGCTTCGACATTGTCCGCTTCCGCACAGACGAGCGCCAGTTTTGACAGAATATCCAAATGCTCCCCGTCTTTGCCGGCAATGCCGATCACGATCAGAGCCGTATTGCCGCCGCCAAAATCGACGCCGCCCGGGACTTGCACGATCGAAATGCCGGACTGTTTCACGAGCGCTTTGGCTGCTTCCGTTCCGTGCGGAATGGCGACATTGTTGCCGATATACGTTGATGTCAGTTCTTCCCGCTCAAGCATCGCATCAACATATGCCGGGGCGACATATCCTTGCTTGACCAACACCTCGCCAGCAAGGCGGATCGCCTCTTCTTTCGTTTTTGGTTGCGCATTGAGCACAATGTTTTCTTTGTTTAAAATCGAATGGGTTACCATCGTTTTCACTCCTTCATTGATGTCCAGTAATGATCAAAAAATTGCTCCAAATGGGCGCTGACAAGTGAATACACTTCTTCCTCGCCGCCATGCGTCAAAACGGCAAGGCTTTGCTCATCTTTCACCAGCAAGGAGCTGACCTCGCTTAATACAGCGAGCATCTCCTTATCGGCATCTGATGGCCCAAGCAGCAACACAACCGTGTTGATCTCCATCGGCTCCCCGTCCATGCCGGGCACCGTTTGCGGCGCATCAAGTCGGTACATCGTCAGAGATGGACGAAGGACAGCGAAGCTTCGAGCGTGGTAAAGCGCCAGCGTCGTGCCAGGGACGCCAAGCCCGCCAAGCGACTCGCGGCGCCGCAGCTCCTCGATGACGACATCGGCATCGACGATGACGCCACTTCGTTCAAGACGGCGGCACGCGTCCGCCAATAGTTCATGAACAGAGCGCCCCTTGACCACCTCGAGGGAAAAACCGTCCAACAGGTGGACGATCGTCTCGCTGATGCGCCGGACCGCCTTCATCGCCTCGAGCGCTGGCCTGTTTCTCTGTGCGATTGACTCTTTCCTCATCCGCTTTTCAGCGGCTGATTTTCGCTCTAAAAATTCACGGATTGCCCGCGCTTCCTCTTCCGTCAACATCGGGCTGACGGTGAAATATGGGCCGCCTTCATCGGCCAGCGGCACGGTCGAGACGACAAGGTCATACGCGCTTGCATCTTTCTCTTTCCATTCAAACACGGACGCTTGTTCCAGCGAAACAATGTCCGGAATCTCTTTTTTCAGCCTCGTCGCTAAAATTTTCGCCGTCCCAAGCCCGCTCGAACAAATGACGAGCACCCGCCACCCTTTTCTCTCCCGCATGAGCGCGGAGGCAAAATGGAGCACTAAATAGCCGATCTCCTCCTCAGGCATCGGGACGTTGCCAAACAGTTGCTTTGCCCCTTCTGCGACAATGGCGAACAGCTCCGCATAGTCCCGCTTAATTTGCTCAAGCAGCGGATTGGATACCCCCATCCCGTGCTCCAAGCGGTACAGGGCTGGCTTCAAGTGGACGACCAAATCTTCATACAGCGTGCGGTCGGCGGACAAATCGACGCCAAGTTCGCGGCTGACAAAGCGGATGAGTTGCTGCGCTTTCATGCCAACCGCCAAACTTGCCTCCTCCATCATCGTCCCTTGGCGGCTGCGCCATTTCGCTCCCATCAAGTGCATCGTCATATAGCCGATCTCCTCGCTGGGGATGGCAACGCCAAAGACTTTTTCCAACGATTCGGCGAGCACGCGAGCGATTTCGTATTCGTTCGTCGCTTGAAGCGTCTGCAAATCCCGCGGATCGAAGTGGATCGCTTCTCCCCGCTTGATGCGCTCGATCGCTAGAGCCAAATGGACGACAAAGGCGATGTACGAGCTATCGGCCATCGTAAACGGGAGCGTTTCTTTCACTTGCTCGATTTGCTGCTCAATGATGGCGAGCTTTTTTCTGTCCACAAGCCCGAGCAGCTTCTCCGCCACGGTGTCAAGCGGAGCGTCCGCTCGTTTTTGGATCGTCTCTTTCATCAATGCCAAAAATTCGTGTTCATCAACATGGCGGAACAACAAATCGCTCATCAAGCGCCGTTTCGCCGATTCTGAACCGGCCAGTTCCACCCCGTATCCACGCTTGCGGATGAGCGAAAGTCCATACGTCTCGATTGTTTGTTCCAATTTGTCCAAATCAAAGCTGACGGTCGCCACCGTCACATTCAAGTCGTTCGCCAATGAAACAAGTTTCACCGGCTCGGCCGCTTCCAACAGGGCGATTAAAATCATGAGCTGCCGCTCTTCCGGTGTATATTCATGATGGGAAAGACGGAGCAGCTCTGTGGCCAGCGCCTGTTTGTTTTCTTCCCTTCCGATGAGCCGAACGCCGACTCCTGCCTTTTTCACCAACTCCAGCCCGTAACGACGCAACACCGATTCGAGCCCTTGCAAATCGCGGTGAACCGTACGGGCGCTGACATTCAGCTCCTCGGCCAGTTCGCCGACGGTCAAATCACGGTCGCTTGCCAACAAACGCTCAAGCAGCTTCCGCTCCCGTGCCGATACGTACATCGCCGTTCACCTCCCATCTTCGGTCGTATTGTTGACAGGTTTAAATTGGCCAATCGGTTCTTCATCTCTTATTGTAAGGGCTTTTTTCTTGATTTGACAATGAAGAGATGTTTCATTTTCGTCATTGTTATTGTTGACAGTTTTTAATTTCACATTCATGATTCCTTTTTCGGCGCCAAAACCAACCCTGCTGGCCGGAAAACCGACTCGAAACAGCAGGCTGCCGTAAAACAAAACGCAGGGGGAACGCCATTTCCCCTGCGTTTCATGCCGATTTACGCGTTCTTTTTCAATTGTTCAATCAACTCATCGTACTTCGGGCTGTTTAAGAAGTTTTCGACCGATACGTGGTAGGCGTTCGGCAATTTTGCTTTTGCACGGTCGGTTAAGTTTTGGTGGGTGACGACGATGTCGGCGTCTTCCGGAAGCTGGTTGATCGCCGTGTTCGTCACTTCGATATCGAGCCCGGCTTTTTGCACTTTGTTGCGCAAAATCGACGCTCCCATCGCGCTTGAGCCCATTCCCGCGTCACACGCAAAGACAATTTTTTTCACCCGCACAGGGACGGCCTGTTCCGCCACCGCTGCTGCCGCTTTCTCTTGTTGCTGCAACGCGGCCGCCACTTGGCTTTGTTTCCCTTTTAACTGTTGCATTTTTTCCGCCGCTTTCGCTAAATCTTCTTCCCCTTCCTTTAGTTTCGCCGATTTCAAGAACACCGACGCGACGAGGAACGATACCGCTGCGGCGACGAACACGCCGGCTAGCACGCCAAAGTAATTCCCTTTTGGCGTCATCGCCAGCAAGGCGAAAATGCTTCCCGGCGACGGCACCGCCACCAGCCCGGCGTTGAGGATGGTAAACGTGAACACCCCACTCACGCCGCCCGCCATCGCCGCTAAAATCAAGACCGGACGCATGAGAATGTATGGGAAGTAAATTTCATGAATCCCGCCTAAGAAGTGGATAATCACAGCCCCTGGTGCCGACTGTTTCACCATCCCCTTGCCAAACAGCCAATACGCGAGCAAAATGCCAAGTCCTGGACCTGGGTTCGTCTCGAGCAGGAACAAGATCGATTTTCCCGTTTTCGCCGCCTGCTCGACGCCAAGCGGGCTTAAAATGCCGTGGTTGATCGCATTGTTCAAGAACAGCACTTTCCCTGGCTCGATGAACAAGTTCGCCAGCGGCAACAAATGCCAGTCAATGATTTTTTCCACTCCCGCTGCTAATGTTTTGCTGATGAGCGAGATGACCGGGCCGACTCCTTTAAAGGCGAGCAGCGTCAACACGCCGCCGATAATCCCGGCTGAGAAGTTGTTGACAAGCATCTCAAATCCTTGCTTCACTTTCCCTTGGAACAATCCATCCACTTTTTTGATCACATAACCGCCAAGCGGCCCCATGATCATCGCGCCTAAAAACATCGGAATGTCCGAACCGACGATGACTCCCATCGTCGCCGTCGCCCCGACAACGCCGCCGCGGACGTCATACACCATTTTGCCGCCCGTATAGCCAATCAACAGCGGTAACAAATACGTAATCATTGGCCCGACGAGCTTGGCAAACGTCTCGTTCGGCCACCAGCCCGTCGGGATAAATAGGGCGGTAATCAGCCCCCAGGCGATAAACGCCCCGATATTCGGCATAATCATGCCGCTCAAATAACTGCCAAACCGCTGAATCTTCACGCGGAAGCCTGTTTCGTTTCCGGTTGTATGCGTCATAACGTCGCTCCTCCTTTTGCTTGACTGTACCTTTATCTTAAAACGCTTACAACCGGCCTTCAATGAGAAGTAAACGCGATTTTGTCAAGGGGGTTGTTGACAGGGGTTAAAAAAGAAAACCCCGCGCGGCGGGCGGGGTTACAGCGTTTCTTCTGCCAACGACAACGCCTCTCGATAGAGACGTTGGGAGAGATAAAATCCATTTTCAAGCAAAGTGTCTAACAGCGGCTTGACTTCCGCTATTTTCCTGTTTTTCTTTCCCAGAATCAAAACTCCGATTGTACCGATAGGCCGTAAAAGGAATTGTTTCGACAATGATCTGGCAGCATGCTCATCCATCACAACGACTTGAGCACCAAGTTCTTTCGCTCCAATAATAACTTCTAACTCCCCGGCATGGAATTTTCCATATAAACTTTCAACAAGGCTGCGATTTTTTACATGGTATAGCCTAAACACCCCCTCGCTGACCAATCGTTTGAGCTCCTCTTTTCCATAATGGCGTGGGGCATGGTGATGAACAATTTCTTGATAGACAGCTTCCGGAACATATACTTCATCAAATAGTTCAGACAAAAGAGTCAATTGACCAACGATCGACAGACCTATAATCGGTGTAGAATTGACCGTAACCCTACTCATTGTGATCCCTATTTTCTTTGCTCAATTTTTGCACCGTGTCCCAATCATCTTTGATGTGTTCCTCCGTATATTCCATCCAAGGAATCGCCTTCGAACGCAATACATCGATAAATTCCCCTAAGGATTTTCCTGCCAATTCAGCCGCTTTCGCCAGCGTCACCTGTTTTCCAACAAACAAACCAATCGCCAATGAAAGCTTTATTTTTGCCTCAACTGTGTTGCCTTCCAATTCATTAATGGCGGGCAAAAACTCTTTCGGCAAGTTCACCTGAAAGTAGTCCATGGCCATTGAACTCACACCCTTTTTTATTTTATTCTATCACACTTCGCGCCTTTTGAATGCCGTCACGACTCAGTGTGAGGTGATAAAAAAGCAGCCCGAATCCAAGCGGGCTGCTTCATTGTTTTCCTATTCATATCTCGCCGTCACCATTTTCTTTCTCGTATAAAACTCGACGCCGTCGCGGCCGTTGGCGTGGAGGTCGCCATAGAACGAGTTTTTGTAGCCCGAGAACGGGAAGAACGCCATCGGCGCCGGGACAGCGACGTTGACACCAAGCATGCCGGCATCGATTTCTTCACGGAACTGGCGGATCGCTTTGGCGCTGTCCGTGTAGATGCAAGCGCCGTTGGCGAATTCCGACCGGTTGGCGATCTCAATCGCTTCGTCCAAGTCGCGGGCGCGGACGACGGACAGAACCGGGGCGAAAATTTCATCCGTCCAAATCGTCATGCCCGGTTTGACATGGTCGAAAATCGTCGGGCCGATGAAGTACCCTTTTCCGCTTGTCGCCGAGTCGCGGCGGCCGTCGCGGACAAGGAGCGCCCCCTCTTTTTCGCCGATTTCGATGTATTTGATCGTCCGCTCTTTATGCGACTCGCGGATGACCGGGCCTAAAAAGACGCCTTGGTCGAGCCCGTTGCCGATTTGGATGCGGTCAGCGGCTTCTTTGAGCCGTCTCACTAGCTCATCAGCGATATCGCCCACAGCAACGACAACGGAGCATGCCATGCACCGCTCACCTGCCGAACCGAACGCGGCGTTGATGATGTTCGTCACCGCCATGTCGAGGTCGGCGTCCGGCATGACGATCGAATGGTTTTTCGCGCCGGCGAGCGCCTGAACGCGCTTGCCGTGAGCGGCGGCTGTTTTGTACACATATTCGGCGACCGGCTGCGAGCCGACGAACGAGACGGCTTTAATGTCTTTATGCTCCAGGATGCCGTTGACCACCTCGTGCGCTCCGTGGACGATATTGAGCACCCCTGCCGGCAGGCCGGCTTCGGTGAACAGCTCTGCCAAACGGTTGGCGAGCATCGGCGTCCGCTCGGACGGCTTCAGCACGAACGTATTGCCGCAGGCGATGGCAAGCGGAAACATCCAGCACGGCACCATCATCGGGAAGTTAAACGGCGTAATGCCGGCAACAACGCCAAGCGGGTAGCGGTACATGCCCGATTCGATGCCGGTCGCGATATCCGGCAGCTGTTGGCCCATCATAAGCGTCGGAATTCCCGCCGCAAATTCGACGCACTCAATACCGCGCTGCACTTCGCCGTATGCGTCTTCGTACACTTTGCCGTTTTCCAATGTCACAAGGCGGGCAAGCTCCTCCCAATGCTCGACAAGAAGCTGCTGATAGCGGAACAAAATGCGGGCGCGGCGCGGAACGGGCACTTTGCGCCATTCGCGGAACGCTTCTTTCGCAGCCGCCACCGCCGCATCAAGCTCCTCGCGCGAAGAGAGCGGCACTTTCGCCAGCACTTCTCCTGTCGCCGGGTTCGGCACGATTTCTTCTTTTCCGGATGTTGATGCGACCCATTGGCCGCCGATAAAATTTTTCAATGTTTTCGTTTCGGTCACGGAACTCATGGATGAAACCACCTTTCTAGTCGATCTTTCAAAAGATTGGTTCATGAACGCACACAAGGGCTATGGATGATCGACGAGCGCTTCCTTTCGCGGAAACGGCCGGCGGGCTGAACGCTTCCAAAAAGCGGCATTCTTTGCTGTCCGTTTGCTGCTGGTCGCTGTCATGCGTCCTGCAATCGCCATCCCAGCCGTCGGACTCATTTACGAACTTACGGTTTTGGTGTCGTACTGATAGTCATAACAATAATGGTACAAGGCGACGATTTCCTCATGGGTCGGCACTTTCGGATTGTTGCTTGGACTGCCGCTCGCGAGCGCATCGGCCGCCATTTTATCAACCGCTTTGTCAAACGCCGCTTTGTCGATGCCCCACGTTTTCATATTCGGAATGCGCAAATCGCGGCAAAGCTGTTTCACTTCTTCAACAAGCGCCTCAGCTGCTTCCGTATCGGAAACGTCTTTGAGCGGCGGCTTGATGATTCGGGCGATCACCGCCAATCGTTCGATAGCGCTGTCTTTTGTAAACTCCAGCACCCCCGGCAGCAACATCGCGTTCGATACGCCGTGCGGCACGTGGAAAAGCGCGCCGATCGGCCGCGACATGCCGTGCACAAGCGTCACCGAGGCGTTGGAAAACGCCATGCCGGCTTTCATGGCGGCGATCGCCATTTTTTCCCGCGCTTCGATGTCTTGACCGTTTTCATACGCCCGGCGCAAATGACCGACGATCGCTTCGATGGCAGAGAGCGCCAGCGCATCGGTCACCGGGTGGGCGCGTCGGGAAATGTACGCCTCGATCGCATGGCAGAGGGCGTCGACGCCCGTGGCCGCGGTGACGGACGGCGGGCACGAAACCGTGAGCAACGGGTCGACGATCGCCACGGCTGGAAGCAACGCCGGTTGAGAAATCATCATTTTGACATCCGTCTTCGTATTGATAATGACCGTTACTTTCGTCACTTCCGAACCCGTTCCGGCCGTCGTCGGAATGGCAATGAGCGGAAGCGGCTTTTTGACAAACCGTTTCTGATTGCCGACATAATCGCCAATCTCCCCTTCATTTGTCATCATGACGGCGACCGCCTTGGCGGCGTCAATGCTGCTGCCGCCGCCGATGGCGATGACGACATCGCACCGCTCGCTCCGGCAGACGTCAAGCGCCTCTTTCACATGCACATCCGTCGGCTCGCTGTCGACTCCTGTATACTTCACAAACGGCAGCCCTGCTTCTTGCAAATATTGCGCGCAGCGGGCAACCACCCCGATGTTTTCCATCACCGGGTCGCTGACGATGAGCGCTTTTGTCCCAAATGCCTTCGCCTGTTGGCCCACCTCCCCCAACGTTCCGCGTCCATACACCACCCGGCTTGGCATGAGCAACTCGTACACCTTTTCTCCCCCTTTTTGGCAGCGGTTTCACGATCATCTATAAGCAAGTTTCGTGCCAACGAAAAAAAGCACAAACAGCAGGAAAAACCGTTGTCTATTCCCGAGCGTTAACAGACACTTTCCCGACATCCACCGCACATTCCAGACATTTCCCAGACACTTTTATCCTCACCCGCCTGGAGCTCCCAACGTGTCGGTGCAATCCAAAAGGTCCGCCGCATTCTCCCGCTCCTTGGCAGCCAACAATGAAAAAAGAACCAACAGCACCACCGCCGTTGGCTACAATCCGTACTTTTTCAGCTTCTCGTATAACGTCGACCGGTGGATGCCGAGCCTTCTCGCTGCTTCTGCCTTATTGCCGCCTGCGGCGACGAGCGCCGCCGCGATGCGCTCCCGCTCCGATTGATAGACCATTTCCTTCCATTGGTCAGCGATGTTCACACCGCCCGGCAAAGAAACAGCCGCTGTCCGAATGGTTGACAGATAAGGCGGCAAGTGGCCGCGTTCCACGTTCTCCCCTTCGACCATGCTGATGAGCCACTCGACCACATTGACGAGCTCACGGATGTTTCCCGGCCACGAATAGCTGACCAGCACCTCCATCGCCTCTTTCGCAAACGACTTCGGCGCGACGCCAAACTGCCGGCACATCCGTTCCATATGGTAAGCCAACAGCGCCGGAATATCCGTTTTCCGCTCGCGCAGCGGTGGGAGATGAATGCGAATGATGTTCAAGCGGTAAAACAAATCTTCCCGGAACGTTCCATTCCGCACCATCTCCTCGAGCGGCTTGTTCGTCGCGGCAATAATGCGCACGTCCACCACGGTTTCGTATAGCCCGCCGACTTTTTCCACCTTTTTCTCTTCCAAGACGCGCAAAATTTTCGCCTGCATGGCAAGCGGCATATCGCCGATTTCATCCAAAAACAGCGTCCCCCGATGGGCGAGTTGAAACTTGCCGGGCTTGCCCCCTTTTTTCGCACCGGTGAACGCCCCGTCCTCATAGCCGAACAGTTCCGCTTCCAACAACGACTCAGGGATGGCGGCGCAATTCACGCTGACAAACGGTCCGTCCGCATGCGGCCCAGCTTCATGGATCGCCCGCGCCACCACCTCTTTCCCCGTTCCGCTTTCACCGGTAATGAGCACCGTCGACGGCACGCGCGCCGCCCGACGAATCATCTGCTTCACGGCTGCGATCGCTGGGTGGCGGCCAATGATGCGCTCGATTCCTTTCAGGGCAGAAGCGGCCGTCTCCTGTGGTTTCGCTTCCGTCCCTTGCTTCTCCTTCCGGCTCGCCTCACGTGACAGCTCCTGCAGGCGGCGGAAAATTTCGTATACTTCCGATACCCCTTGGAAAATAAGCATCCCGATCGCCCCGATCACCTTGCCGTCGCGCCAAATCGGAATGCGGTGCACCACCATCGGCTGGCCGTAAATCTTTTGGATGTATCCGCGTTCAGGAATGCCGGATTGAACGCAAATGTGCAAACGGGTGTTTTCGATCACGTCCGTCACGTGCTTCCCGACCGCTTCTTCGCGGCGGATGCCGAGAAACTGGCAATACGCCCGGTTGATTTCACGAACCACGCCGTCCTCATCGACGACAACCACCCCTTCGTACGCCGCATCCAGCACCGTTTTCATCGTCTCGGCCAGACGGTGCGTTTCCTCCAGTTCATGCCGCAATCGTTCCAACTCGGCAGCCGAGGTGGAGTCGACTTCCATGTTCATTGTCTCTGCGCCGCTGTCTTCGTGTTCTGCTTCTTCCAAAAACGCTGCTAGGACATCCCTAATCAGGGTCGTGCGGTCTATCTCGCGCGCTGCTGCCCATAGCAGCATCCACTGTGTGCACCGCCCGATCGTTCGGCCGTGCTCATCGATGACATCAACAGCGTCCATCGTATGCGCCACGAGCAGCTCCATCGCTTCCCGCAATGTTTGATGGCAGTAAAGTACTATCGTTGTACCTTGACCGACCGTCATCGCCATTCCCCTTCCGCTATTCTCTCTTCACGTACCGTTCGCCGTTTGTCCCCAAAATCCTTCTTTTCTTTTTCTTGAAAATCATGGAGGACAAACGGTCTTATCAAAAATGAGCTGGCCTAAAGGGGAGCTTCTCCAGAATATAGTGATGTTCCCTTGCAGCACAAAATACACAATAATAAGTTCATTCCGAATAAGAAGAAAAGGGTGTCCCGCTGCTTCTGAGACACCCTCCTCTTGTTTCAATTTTTTAAGTGACATCCGCCATCTCTGCGTCTTCTCCGTCCCGCTTCGAACGACCTGTTCAATCGAGGCCGCCGGCGACGCTCAGCTCATAACGCCGGGAAGCAGGCGCTTGCCGCAACAAGACCGTGCAAAGTTCAGCAGTCGCTGTTTTCGGTTTTCGGCTGTTCGGCCGCGGTTCCAACCTCCCTCATTCAGCACGCCCTTGAATCGAAGTACCGGTTTTCAGATCGACTGTCCTAAGGAATGATGTCCTTATACGAATTGCTTTTCTTTCAACTGGACTTTTTCTTTTACACGAGGGTTGACGAAATAGTTCGGATAATGCCCGGACAGTACATCGGCGACGTTTTGGGCGGTTTTCCGTTTCAACTCCCGTTCGGATTCTTCGGAATACCAAGCGACGTGCGGCGTAATCACAACATTCTCCATCCGAAGCAGAGGGTTGTCCGGCTGAATCGGCTCGCATTCGGTCACATCAAGCCCGGCGCCGGCAATTTTTCCGTCTTGCAAAGCCCGAATGAGAGCCGATTCATCGATGACCGGACCGCGGGCCGTATTGACGATGATCAATTCCTTTTTCGCCAGGTTGAACTGTTCGTCGCTGATCATGCCTTTTGTTTCTTTCGTTAACGGCGCATGGACGGAAATATAGTCCGATTGCCGGAACAAGTCGTTTAGCCCTACAAGCTGAACATTCAGCTCGTTTGCCACTTCTGCCGGAACGTACGGGTCATAGGCAATGACATGCAAGCCGAAAGATTGGGCCTTTTTCGCCAACGCTTGCGGAATTCTTCCCAATCCCACAAGACCGAGCGTTCTCCCCCGCAGCCGGTAAATCGGCTTGCCGACATTAAAATTCCATACCCCGTTTTTCACTTCGTGGTTTAACTTTACAATTTTGCGGGCTAACGAAAGCAAGAGCGCCAACGCATGGTCCGACACCTCGTCCACCGAATAATCTGTTACATTGGCTACAATAATCCCTTTTTCGGTGGCGGCATCCACGTCAACGGTATTGACGCCGACCCCATACCGGGAAATGACTTTGCATTTCTCCAGCTGAGCGATCACGTTTGCCGATATTGGCGCATATTGGTTAATGATGGCATCAGCATCCTTGCAGGCGGCAATGACTTCTTCCTCGGTGCGGCACTGGGCGGCGACAAACTCCACGTTAAGAGGAGAAAGCACCTCTTGCTCGGGCGCTAATGTTTGGAATTCATAGTCTGTCACCACAACTTTGAATTTTTTCATATTGTTCCTCCCCCGCTCTTTTAAAAAATGTAAAAGCCATCTGCTTGCCATTGCGCTGTTCCTACCATTCGGCCACCGAACCATCGGCATGACGCCAAATAGGATTTTTCCAGTTGTGTCCTATAGCTGCCATTTCTCTCACATACTCTTCATTAATCTCAATTCCTAGTCCGGGCCCTTGCGGAATTTTGACATACCCGTTTTGATACTCAAATACAGAAGGATCGACTAAATAATCAAGGAGATCGTTCCCTTGATTGTAGTGGATGCCAAGGCTTTGTTCCTGGATAAAAGCGTTATACGACACCGCATCCACTTGCAAAGAGGCGGCCAACGCAATCGGGCCTAACGGGCAATGCGGCGCCAATGCGACATCATACGCCTCAGCCATTGTTGCAATTTTCCTTACTTCTGTAATCCCGCCGGCGTGGGAAAGGTCCGGCTGAATAATATCGACATACCCTTCTGATAAAACGGTTTTGAAATCCCATCGCGAAAACATTCGTTCTCCGGTCGCGATCGGGATATTTGAGTGCCTAGCGATTTCCCTCAATGCTTCATTATGTTCCGGCAGTACCGGTTCTTCGATAAACATCGGGTGGTAGGGTTCAAGCTCTTTGGCCAACATTTTTGCCATCGGCTTGTGAACACGGCCGTGGAAATCGATGCCGATTCCGAACTCCTTGCCCGCCGCTTGGCGCACGGCAGCCACCCGTTCGACTGCTTCCTCAATCTTTTTGTACGAATCGATATATTGCAGCTCCTCTGTAGCATTCATTTTTACTGCTGTAAACCCCGCTTCTTTTGCTTTTTTAGCCGCTTCGGCAACGTCGCTTGGTCGGTCGCCGCCGATCCAACTGTAAACCCGAATACGATCGCGAACCGGACCGCCAAGCAGTTGATGAACGGGGACATTGAAGTATTTTCCTTTAATATCCCAAAGCGCCTGATCAATTCCGGAAATGGCGCTCATCAAAATAGGCCCCCCGCGGTAAAACCCTCCCCGATAAAGAACGGTCCAATGCTCCTCAATCGCCAGCGGATCCTTTCCAATTAAATAGTCGCTCAGCTCTTCCACCGCCGCGCGCACAGTGTTCGCCCTTCCCTCGACAATCGGTTCACCCCATCCGGCAATTCCTTCATCTGTACTGATTTTTAAAAACAGCCAGCGCGGCGGGACAAGAAACGTCTCGAATTTCGTAATCTTCATTCCCTTATTTCTCCTCTCTTTCCGCTGCGTTTCTCACCGTCTCTACAAATTTCTTTGCTGTTTCCCTGAGAAGATCAAACCGCCCCTCCTCAATAACCTGTTTATTTAATAGAGCACTGCCGACCCCTACAGCCGTGGCACCGTTTCGGATAAACGCCCCCGCATTTTCCAACGTAACGCCGCCGGTTGGCATGAGCGGAATATGACCTAACGGCCCGCTCAGCTCTTTAAAGTATTGAGGTCCTAAGGAGCCAGCCGGAAATACTTTTAACAAATCAGCCCCCATTTGATAAGCCTTGACGATTTCCGTCGGCGTCATCACGCCTGGGATGGAAATTTTCCCGTACCGGTTTGTCACCGAGATCGTCTCCTCATCAAAAATAGGGGAAAAAATAAAGTCCGCACCAGCCTCAATCGCCCGCTTAGCCGTTTCGGCATCCAATACAGTCCCGGCTCCGACAATCGCTTTTGCGCCGAACGTCTCCTTCAGTTCGGCAATCATTTCGAAACCGCCGGGAGTGTCGACCGTCACCTCGAGCACCTCAACCCCCCCGGCGACAAGCGCCTCGGCGATTTGAAAAATTTGCGACCTTTTCGGCTTTCGAATCACCGCCACTAATTTTGAATTTTTCAACCGGCTAAGATGATCAATCTTATCCATCTCTTTCCCCCCTACCGCCTTACATCCGCATGACGAACACCTTGCAAAAATTCTTCCAACTCTTCCTTGTTCGGCAGCCCTTCCACATCCCCGTTCGTTCCAACGACAATGGCTCCGACGGCATTCCCGCGCCTCACCGCCTCGGGAATCGGCTCATTCCGCAACAGTCCGCTGATCACTCCGGCCGCGAACCCGTCGCCCGCCCCGACCGGATCCACAACCTGCGGCACGGCAAAACCTTTGACATATCCGTGTTCGTTTCCGAACCGATAATACGCCCCTTGCTCCCCTAGCTTGATAATGACGAGCTTTTCATTTCCGAAGAAGCTGGCGATTTCTTCAGGCGTGTTCCGTCCCGACAGCCATTTTCCTTCGTCAAGCCCCGGCAAAATGACATCCGCCTCAACGGCCATCTGAAGCAGCACAGGCCTTGCCTCCTCCACCGTCCAAAGTTTCAGCCGGATGTTCGGGTCAAAAACGATTTTCACCTTATGCCGTTTGGCGATATCGATCGCCTTAAAAACCGCTTCCCGGCATGACGGACTCAGAGCTGGGGTAATCCCTGTCACATGAAGGAATTTGGCACGAGCGATATACTCCTCATCAAGATCGCCTGGGGACAGTAAACTCGCCGCCGAGTGTTGGCGGTAATAGTAGACTTTTATATTGGTTGGCGAGCGGTTTTCCTTAAAGAAAATCCCGGTCGGAGCTTCATCCGTATAAATGCATCGGGACGTGTCGACCCCTTCGCCCCTGATCAATTTGTGGATGTATCTTCCAAACGGGTCATTCCCAAGTTTGCTGAACCACCCGACAGAATGGCCGAGCCTTTGCAATCCGATGGCAACATTCGATTCTGCTCCCCCAATTTGCTTCGAAAAATTGTTGCTATACTCAATTGGGGTCATGGCTTCAGATGTAAATAAAACCATCGTTTCTCCAAACGTGACGACATCAAGCGTCTTCATGATGAGTCCCTCCACATATTCACTTTCATCACAACAGTCCGGAACATAGGTTAAAAGGTCGGCCCAATTCTCCAAATGCCGAAATCATGCTGTTTTAAGATTTCGGATTTAGTCAGCTTCCCTGAGGCCGTCAGAAGCAATTCGTCGAAAATTCTCTGCCCCACCGATTCGAGCGATTCTTTCCCCTCAATGATCGTACCGGCGTTGACATCCATATTTTCTCTCATTCGCTCAAACATCGGGGTGTTCGTCGCGATTTTGATCACCGGCGCAATCGGCGAACCGGTCGGCGTGCCGCGTCCGCTTGTAAACAAAACGACTTGCGCCCCGCCTGCGACCATCCCAGTCAGTTGTTCAATATCGTGTCCTGGAGTGTCCATCCAGACAAGTCCTTTTTTCGTCGGCCGCTCGGCATAGTTGATCAGTTCTTGCAACGGCCGGGTTCCGGCTTTTGCCGCGGCGCCGAGCGATTTTTCTTCCAGCGTCGTCAATCCGCCTTTTCGGTTTCCAGGGCTCGGATTCCCGGTGCGGATGTCGACCCCCATCATCATGGCCCGTTTCTCCATGGCCTCAATTACCTCGTATACTCTTTTCGCCACCCGGTCATCGACCGCCCGGTTGGCCAAAAGATGTTCTGCCCCGATCAGCTCGGTCGTTTCTGCCAGGATGACGGTCCCTCCTCGGTCAACAACCATATCGCTGACATACCCAACGGCCGGATTAGCTGAAAGCCCGGAACACGCATCCGACCCTCCGCACTCTGTTCCGACGATCAGCTCGCTGATATCAAACGGCTCACGCACTAAAGCCGAAGCATCTTGCACCATTTTGGCAGCGATTCTCGCCGCCTCGGCGATGGCGCCCAATGTTCCGCCATGGTCTTGAATGGATACAAGCTCAACCGGTTTGCCGCTTTTCGCAATTTCTTGGGCCACGCTTCTCCCTTGATGGGTTTCACAGCCAAGCCCCATCACCACGACGCCGTATACATTTGGGTTCGCTCCCATGCCGACATACGTGCGAAACGTCTGTTCATAATCCACGCCGACTTGGGCGCATCCGTGCTGATGGATGAAAGACACCGTGCCGTGGATCAGCTCCGTCACTTGTCTTGCCGCCTGAGTAGCACACACAATGGTCGGTAAAATGAGCACATGGTTTCGAACTCCCACCCGTCCATCAGGACGTCTATACCCCCAAAATTGAGCGTTTTCCATGCTTTCGATCTCCCCTTCCCCTTTTTCCTTCCACGTTATGGACGTGAACGTGCTCTCCTTCGGCAATATCATTCGAAGCAACCCCGATTACTTCCCCATACTTTAAAACATCTTCTCCTTGTTTGATTGGCACAATGGCAAACTTGTGTCCAAACTCAATAGGTTGCTTTATGGTGATGTCCTGTTCCCGGTTTTGATAGGTAATTTTTACGACGCTTCCAGCTGGAATAAAATCCAAGGCAGTGGCGACGTTGTCTTTTGGGTTTAAGATTACGAAACGATAGGGCGACATTGTATCCCTCCCTCTAGAAATGTTGATCTATCAAGGCTCCTTTCCTACTTAGACCTTGGCATTTTGCACGCCTGTCACTGGAACGCCTAACCCTTCAGCGCCTAATTTTGACGTAACCGCTTCCGGATAATATTGTTCAACGATCCGCATTCCTAGCGCCGCCCGACGCACTCGTTCCCGACATAATTCAATGTTCACCGATTCCAAGTGTTTCCCGGATGGATAGACGTCTGGATGGTTGCGCAAACCGAACTTAATATAAACAGGCGCCAAAATACGGATGATCTCAGGGATCTCATAATGTCTAATGAATCCACCGAATCCGTCGGGTACTTCTACGTACACATCAAGAGGAAGGTTAACCGTCTGGCGGATCGCTGCCAGCTTCGGCAAAGTTAAGGCAGTCGGAACGTTATATGTGTCAGCCCCCAACTGCTCCATCAGCTTAATTGATACCGGATTTGAGGCCATCATTTGTACCGACACCTTGATGACAAAGTTTTGCGGCAATATCCCTCGATGTTTCATTTCTTTTGTTAAAAGCAACAACCCTTCATCTGCCACTAAAGCCCCTCTTACTCCTAACTGGGCTGCTCGTTTCAGGTCCTCAATAGCATAAACTAGCTGATCCATTCCTTCATGGCGAAGCCCAGCCGCTTTTCCAGAGGAAGTGAACGGCAACGCACTGATGTCCCAAGTGCCCCTCGGGCCGACGAACAGGCTGAGTTCAATCCCCCGGCTCGCGCACATTTGACACATATCGCTGATCTCCTCATCTGTCAAGAGCATGATTCCACTTCCCTGCGATACTCGGTGAATCGTGACCCCTAGACGATCCGCTTCCTCAAGCACCGCCTCAAGCGCCCGCGGCCCTTCAACGCTCGGAATCTCCACGCGATATTGTGCCCCATCGGGGAAGCGTTTGGCGGAAGTAGGAAGATCGTAACAGTCACCACCTGGATAACCTAGCGATTCAAGAAACTCTCGTGTTTCCTTCATAAACATGTTGACCACCCCTTCATTTTCTATGTAGCCATTCTGAAAACGCTCTTTTCTATTTTCTCACTTTGTTTATATGAAGATTATGTTTATTCAGAAACATATGGACACGTTCTTTCAAATCCGCGCACTCTTTTAAAGGCAGCCTCAGTGCTGTCTGCCGACCTAAAATCAACTGATGAACGGCCTCTTTAATCGCAAGAAACAGCGGTTGAGAAAGCTCGTAAATCTCCATAAGCTGCAAAATCGATGCGTTTACCCTGAACGTCTCTTCATATTGTTGGGCTTGAAAGCTCTCAAACAGCCTGACGGACAGCTCGGGACAAAACACAGCCGTACCGTTGATAGCGCCGGCAGCCCCCATTTGCAAGGATGGAAAAAGAAGATCGTCAAAAGCGGCAAACACGACGAAATCCTTTCTCTGTTCCTTAATGCGGATCAACTGGCGAATATGTCCTAGTTTCTCTGTCGTGTCTTTAATTCCAGCAATATTTTCCTGATCCAATGCGAGCCTCAACACAAGATCCGAAGACAAATCCTGCCCAGTCAGCAATGGGATATTGTAAATCAACAAAGGGATACGAATGCTTTGAGCCACGCTTATATAGTAGTCATATAGCTGGCGCTCCGTATATTTCCAATAAAACGGGTTAACAACGAGTACACCGCTCGCTCCGATCGATTCAGCATGTTGTGATAAAGAAATTGTCTCCTTTAGCGATGTCGACCCTGTGCCAATGAGAACTGGAACACGTCCATCTATGTATCGTATCATCCGCTCCGCAAAATTTTTCCTCTCTTCGGTCATCAAAGTGGAAAACTCCCCTGTGCTTCCCATATAGAGCAATCCGTGAACGCCTCGCTCAATCAAGTAGTCGGCGAGAAGATAATTTGCTTCCCAATCAAACTCGCCTTTCTCATTGAATAAGGTGACAACTGGAGGAATAATACCTTTCAAGTCATAAGACATTTTTGTTTCCCCTTTCATATATGGCAGTATAAATAATATCCTCCAAAACAAAGGCTGGCCAATGCTGTTGTAAACTCCAGCGCTTTCCCTATATTGAGACGCGCCCTGCCCAGCACAATAGGAAGCGCTAAAGCAGTAGTAAAACAAGCCATTCCAATAATGGTTCCTGCACCAAAAACCAAAATGTATAAAGCCGCGACAGCAACATTATCTACTGTTGACAAAACGAAAATGGTTAAAGCTACACTTCCTGCTAGGCCATGTATTCCGCCAATCGCGATCGATTTAGCGTAGATCATGTTATTTACTTTATCCAAAGAAAGATAACCACTTCGTCTATTCATGGCAAACAACGAGCTTCCCCCTAAATAAACAAGCATCATCCCAACCGCGATTTCAAAACCTGATTCAATTTTCGGAGGAATTTGAAATTTGAGCACAATAACCAACAAACCAACCATAATCAAAACGAAACTATGACCTAATCCCCAACATACACCCGCTAATAAAGAACGAAACAAACTTTTGCTTTTGCTTGCAATAGTTGAAACGGCTATCACGTGATCCGGCTCGAAAGAATGCTTTATCCCCAACAACAGACCAGCTATTAACGTTGAAACGACCCCTGCCTCCATTCGTCATTCCCCTTTTATCCTTCTTCTAGCCTGTTCCGCAGCTTCTGCATAAACGTCTAAAAATGCTACCTGATGAGTGAGGGCTGCTTCCTTCACATCCTCATACTCCGGCATCTGCCTGATCACCTTTCCCTTGTGTATAGCCTGTTTAACGCGAATATTTCCGTACAATGTAGCAACGGTCACAACGTCTCTTTCTAAAACCTCTCGCACCCAGATATCTTTTCGAATGCCAAGAGTCGTTGTCTCTTTCAGCATAAATTGCTCGCACTGCTCTACATGAGTTGCTGAAGTCAAAACCGTCAAAAGAACACCGGGACGGTTTTTCTTCATAAAAACAGGAGTATAAAATACATCAAGCGCTCCTTTTTGAAAGAGCCCATCCATCACATATCCAAGCACTTCTCCTGGCATATCGTCCAGCTGACACTCAAGAATATAAACCGTCTCTTCTTTCGAATGGGATAACGGCAGACTATCCAATCTTGTATGAATCCTCTCCCCGATTACTACCCGCAACACGTTTGGTTGATCGGGCAAGTCACGTGTTCCAGCACCGTATCCAACTGCTGATATTTTCATTGATGGAATTGGTCCGTATGAATTCACTTGACTTTTGATAATCCCAGCCCCAGTCGGAGTCGTCAATTCAAACGGCAAATGGTTAGAAATGACTGGCACGCCCTGAAGAATTTCTAACGTTGCCGGGGCTGGAATGGGATATATGCCATGTGCACAACGAATGGATCCGTATCCTAACGGGACAGGTGCAGAAACAATATAGTCGACATGAAGTTCCGTGAGTGCAATCGCTGTAGCGACAATGTCAACAATAGAGTCAACAGCTCCAACCTCGTGAAAATGAACTTTTTCAATGGGAATGCCATGGATTTTTGCCTCTGCAACAGCAATACAATGAAAAATTTGTTCGCTTCGTTTTTTGACTTCCACGTTTAATTCCGAACGCTCAATCATATCGACAATATCTGAATAATGCCTATGAGCATGATGTCTTTCATGATCATGACTATCCTCGATGTTCTCTAGCATAATGACATCGAATTTCGTAGCAGAAATCCCTTTTTTCATCACCTTGCCCCATTGCAATTGATAACCTGACAGAGGTAATTTTTTCAGTTCCACCTCAATTTTCTCCGGTGGCACGCCCGCATCCACGAGAGCGCCCACCATCATATCGCCGCTGATTCCGGAAAAACAGTCCAAGTACAAAATCTTCATTTTTCTTCTCTCCCTAACGTTTTGGCCTCAGCAACAGCCTGCTCAATAACGGCCATGACTGTAGCAGCATAATACCCCGCACCAAACCCGTTATCAATATTCACGACGGAAACACCGCTTGCACATGAATTCAACATAGTAAGCAAAGCTGAGAGCCCTCGAAAGTTTGCACCATATCCAACACTTGTAGGAACAGCGATAACCGGTTTGGAAACAAGTCCACCGACCACACTCGCGAGTGCTCCTTCCATCCCAGCAACTACAATGACGACACGGGAACGTTCAATCATCTCGATTTTGTCGAGTAATCGGTGAATACCCGCAACGCCTACATCATATATTCGCTTTACTTCGCACCCTAATAACTCAGCCGTTACCGCCGCCTCTTCAGCAACAGAAAAATCTGATGTCCCCGCGCTAACAACCGCTATATAACCTGGTTTTTTTATTTCGACATAATCATGAGAAATCCAATAAAAAATATTGCAATCATTCCGATACTCAAAATGTTCCGTTGGATAACGTTCCTTGAGGTTGGCCGTCAGGTAAGAAGCTTTCTCTTGATCAACGCGTGTAGCAACCACCTTTTTATGAAATCTCATTAATCGTTCAAAAATACCAAGTAAATGCTCCCTTGATTTCCCTTCTCCAAAAATGATCTCCGGAAATCCTTTTCTTCGCTCCCGCTGAATATCTAATGTGGCATATCCGAGATGATCATAGGAGGCTAGGGTTCGATATGCTTCCTCTACCGAAATGCTCCCTTCTTTTAACCTGTTCAGCGTTTCTTTTATAACCTCGCTCATTTCACCATTCCCTTTTCTAACATCTCATTCATACTTCCAGATTTATATCCTCTAAGATCAAGGGTCACATATAAAAAACCTAACTCTTTCAACTTGTTATAAATCGTTTGACGATGCCTGATCACCATTTCCATCTCTTCAGGCAACACTTCGATTCTCGCTATTTCTCCATGGTGACGAACACGAATCTGACGGAAGCCGAGATTGAAAAGGAATTCTTCAGACTGGTCCAGTTGCTCGATTTTCTCTTTTGTAATTTTTTGTCCATAAGGAATACGAGAAGATAAACAAGCGAACGACGGTTTATCCCATGTTTCCAGGCCCATTTCTTTCGATAAAATTCGAATCTCTTTCTTGTATAGCTCCGCTTCTTGAAGAGGACTCCGAACCCCGAGCTGCCTAGCTGCCTGAAGCCCTGGACGATATTCCCCTAGATCATCCATGTTGGAGCCATCAACAACAGTGTAAGTCTCACTATATTTTCTAGCTAATTCTCCTAAATGGGTGTATAAATTGTTTTTGCAGTGGAAACAGCGATAAAGATCATTTTTGACAAAGTCCTCATTCTTGAGTTCATTAATTTGAATTTTTATATGTTTAACCCCTATTTGCTCCGCCAGTTTAGTTGCATGTTGCACTTCACGAGTTGGAAATGTTTCCGAAACAGCAGTCACGGCAAGCACCTGATCGCCCAGTACCTCTTTTGCCATTGCCAATAAAAACGTGCTATCTACCCCGCCGGAAAAAGCAACTAATACATTTCCCATTCCCTTAAGAATATGGATGAGCTGCTCTCTCTTCTGCAATAAATGTTTCTCCAACCCACTCTCCCCCTTTCCGTTGTCATTGTCCATAAAACTATTCGGTGAGAAGGTGTCCCCTAGTAATGGGACACCTATGTGCTATTCTGTAAAACCTATTGCTTAATTAGGCTTTCACAAATACAGTTTTGATTGTTGTGAAAAACTCAATGGCCGCCTGTCCTTGTTCCCGAGAATGTGAGCTTGATTGCTTCATTCCGCCAAACGGTGCTTGGTACTCAACCCCCGCTGTTTCTGCGTTGACTTTGACCATTCCCGCCTCAATATCCTTAATGAAGTCAAGAATATTCCCAATGTTTTTCGTATAGATCGAGGCGCTCAGCCCATATTCTGTATCGTTGGCCAATTCAATCGCCTCCTCAATGCTGTCGACTGGAATCAACACCAATACTGGGCCAAAGATTTCTTCGCGGGCAATCGTCATTTGAAGGTCGACCTCTTCAAAAATCGTCGGCTCGACGTAAAAACCATTGGCCAGTTCGCCTTCTGTACATCTATTGCCTCCATAAATCAATTTGGCGCCTTCAGCTTTTCCCTTTTCAATATAGGATAAAACCGTATTAAGCTGCGATTCACTGGCACATGGCCCCATCCACGTTTCAGCATCCATGCCATTCCCGATTTTCAGCTGTTTCACCCGTTCAAGAAGTTTTTCTTTAAACGGTTCGTACACTTCCCGCTCAATAAAAACGCGGCTTGTGGCTGTACATTTTTGCCCCGTTGAGCGCAAACCACCGCTGATCGTCCCCTCAACAGCGAGATCCAAATCGGCGTCTTTGGCCACAATAACCGGGTTTTTCCCCCCCATCTCGAGCTGGTATTTGGCCCCGCGCTCAAATGCCGCTCTTCCGACTTGTTTTCCAACCGTGTTGGAGCCGGTAAAGGTGACGCCATCAACATCTGGATGGTTCGCGATCCCTTGACCAATGACGGATCCAGAACCGCACACCATATTGACGACCCCTTTCGGGAAGCCCGCTTCATGGAAGCATTCAATCACTTTCGCCGCTGTCACAGCTGTTTCGCTTGCCGGTTTGAGCACGACCGTATTTCCGTACACAAGCGCCGGCGCCATTTTCCAGATGGGAATGGCGACAGGGAAATTCCATGGCGAAATGACCCCGACAACCCCAAGCGGAACACGGGTCGTAAACATCAACCCCTCACTGTCGCTCGATGGGATCACATCGCCCACTTTCCGCGCTCCTTCACCCGCATAGTAACGCAATATATGAACGCCCCTCATCGTCTCCGCTTTTGCCTCGGCCAAAGTTTTTCCCATTTCTCTTGTCATCGTTTCGGCAATATCGTCAAGGCGCTGCTCTAAAAGAAGCGCCGCTTTATACAAGTACTCTCCTCTCTCGATCCCAGATCGCTTCCACCACGATTTCTGCGCCTGTTTGGCCGCAGCTACAGCCGCGTTTAAATCTTCCAGTGTCGAGCGCGGAACATACCCGACAATGTCATTTCGATTTGCTGGATTGATGCTCGGTTCGACGTTCTTGCTCACCGAACCGACCCAACTACCATCAATGTAGTTTAAATACGTTTTGATTTCTGTTTGCACAGCCATCTTTTCCCCACTCCCTCTTCTTATTTAGTAACAGTTTGTTTTACCAGCGATTTTACTGGATTAGATAACACCCCGATCCCGGGAACCTCAATTTCAATTCGATCCCCATCTTCAAGGGTAAACTGATTCGGCGGAACAATACTTGTTCCCGTCAATAATACCGTACCATCAAACACCTCATTGTCGCGAAGCAAAAAAGATACTAGCTCATCGTATCTTCTTCTCAACTGTCTTGTATTGGCGCTTTCCTCAACAACAAGTTGGTCGTTGCGGTAAATGCGGCAAGTCAGTTGCAGGTTATACGGGTCTTCCACTGTCTCCGCGAGACGGATCGCCGGCCCAATGGCGCACGAATGTTTCCATATTTTTGCCTGCGGCAAGTACAATGGATTTTCCCCCTCGATATCCCGGCAGCTCATGTCGTTTCCAATCGTATACCCAACGATTTCCCCTTCTCGGGTGATCACCAGTCCAAGTTCCGGCTCAGGAATTTGCCAGTTGGAATCACTGCGCAAATACACGGGGGCATTCGGGCCAATCGTACGCGCCGCAGTTGATTTCAAAAAGAGTTCCGGCCTTTCCGCGTTGTATACCCGGTCATAGCACGTTTCCTGGCCCGCTGCCTTCTCGACCGTTTCATAGTTTCTCGCCTCACGGCTTTTCTCGTAGGTGACGCCCGACGCCCATACCTCAGGGGCGACAATCGGCGCAAGCAAATTCAATTCCCCTATCTCTTTGTGGATCCCTTGTTTTCCGCTAATCAGCGTTTGAATATAGCTGACAGTCGATATTTGGCGGTGTTTTGCTTCGCGAACCACCTCCATCAAATCGCGGAACGGGAGCGGATACACGATATGATCATCGGTAACCGCGGCGACTATCTCCTGTGAATCTTCTAAGTAGCGAATAATTCTCATAACCCTCTCCCCTTACTGTTTTATATTAAAAAACTCTGTTTTATCATCTTGTCAGAAAGAAGCCGCTTCATTACACAGATAAACGGCTAGGGCTCATATACCCCATTTCTTTTGAGATCTGTTCAGCCGCATTTTGCAGCAGCTGGATTTCTTCCTCGAGCACGGTGTCCGTTATTTTCGCCGAAGGCTGAGAGATGCTGATCGCCGCAATCACATTCCCAGAATGGTCGCGAATCGGAACAGCCACACAAGTGATCCCTGGTTCGTTTTCTTCTTTGTCGAGCGCATAGCCGTTATTCCTTACGTTCTCGAGCTCTTTCAAAAACTCCTCTTCGTTCGTGATCGTGTTTTCTGTGTGGCGCTTATAAACGTAGCCGCGCAGTAGTTCTTTCAGTTCCTGATTGCTTTTGAAGGCGACAAGCACCTTCCCTACTGCGCTGCTGTGAATCGGAACTCTTCTCCCGATTCTGGAGTACAGCACCGTCCCAGATGTTCCTTCGACTTTGTCGATATAAATGCCTTCTTTTCCATCCAAAATCACCAAATGAACCGTGCTCCCCGTTTTAATGGAAAGATCAATTAAATGCTTTTTGGAAATAGAGCGGATGTCAAGATGACGAATGACGAGGTTTCCCCGCTCAAACAGCTTCATTCCTAATCGATATTTCCCATTCTCTGGGTTCTGCTCAATATAATGATGGTGCTGCAGCGTTTTCAACAGTGAATGCACCGTGCTTTTGTGAAGCTGCATCCGCTCGCTGATATCAGTGATTTTTAACTCTGTTTCGTATTCATCAAATAAGTCTAGAATACGGAGAGCACGATCAACTGCCTGAATTAATGGCAATGCTTTCACCCTCTTTGCTAGAATTCTTATGACCTGGACAACTGAGAAATTCGTCTTAACTTTATTATAATACAGGAGGGTGAAAGGCATAAATCACTTCAATCCTCCCGTTATGATCGTTTGACTGTAGGAAGGACCACATCCTTTTTGTAGTCATACACGGCCTCTTCGGCAATCGGCAGCGGAACAACTCCATGGGCGGCATCGGTATGCCCAATCAATCGGTTGCTCGCCGCAATCCGCCGTTGGCGCTTGCGCATCGCCGCCACGCGTTGGTTGGCGATTTCCGTTCTTTCCTGCTTGATCGATTCAAACTCGAACCGTAGAGTTCCATTTCGGAACGCCAATTCATTGATAAATTCGATTCTCCGCTCACGAAGGCCAATGTAGAGAAGATCCCCCGTTTTTAAATACAAAATGCCTCCGCCGCGAATGGCTTCCGGCGTCATATGTCCGATGGCCGCTCCATACGTGACGCCTGAATAGCGCCCATCGCTGATCAGCGTCGCGATCCGTTTTAGCTGTCTGTTCGCGTTAATATGCTGCATCGGGGTGAACATTTCCGGCATGCCAAATGCCTCTGGCCCCTGGCCGGCAATCACAACCGCGATTTTCAGCGCCCCTTCCCTTGCCATCGCATCAAACAGGTCGTCATATTCATGATCTTTCAATGGCTCAAACAAATGCGGCGCGTTATGTTTCAAGACAGCGAGCAAGCTTTGATGGTGAAAACAACGGTTTTGTTTGATTTTTTCCAATAAATGAACATCAAGCAGCCCCTCGTTGGCATCGTCTTCGTTCTCGTAATACAGGACAAAGGCGACTTTCTTGTCAAACTCGTCAATTTGCCTTGTCGCCATGCCGCTGATTTTCACCACCGCACTTTCAAAGAAGTTGCCTGACAACACGTCGACTCCGCTAAACGGCCGTCTCGGTTTGGATAAGATGACCGGATTGTGCTCGACGTTTTGCGCCGACAGCTGCGCTTGGTTGACAGACAGTCTTTCCCGCCATGTCGTTCCGGTTACCGTCGGAGCATCCACATCCATCGGCACCCCATTGTTCATCAGTTCATGGAATACTGTTTCCATTCCCCGGATCTTCCCGCTGCAGCACTGAACAGCCAGTGCGAAAATGTCTCTTCCTTCCGTTAAACTATAGTCAAATAAATCCGGCACTGGCACTTCATGATGGATGCGATCATACTCCCACAGGTCGAACTGATAGCCCCCATAAAGCATAGCCGCCACAATATGCATCATAATGTTCGTCGATCCGCCGGTGGCGCTGTGGATGCGAATCGCGTTTTTGATGTTGGCCGCCATAATATTGGCCACTCCATACACCGGATCATTCATTAAATGGGCGAGGCTGTCCAACGCCATATTGATTTGTTCCTGCGTCGGCGGGGCGGCGAGCAATTCCAAGGCGGGATGAATCAATCCCAATCCGGCGATCAAATGCCGGGAGCTGTTGCCGGTTCCGTTAAAGGCGCACACTCCGCCTTGGCTGTCACAGGTCGCTACCGCCAACCGTTTTTCATAGTCTTCGTGCTGCTCTTTCGTGATGAGCCCTTTTCCTCTCGCTCGTTCGAGCACCCCTTGAAACGCCGTGTTGGAAGAGCACTGCAAAATATACGCAAGCGCATCCCGCAAGTCATAGGCAATGTCTTCTTCCCCGGCAAGTTCCGCCCGTCGGGCGACTTCTTCCAGCTCGGCATACAACTTAGGCGGAATCGTCCCGCCTTTTAATACATGGGCTGGCGCAAATGTCGCGAAGAAAGGCGGCTCCCCCCGCTCGCGGCGGACGCGGTCAAGATGGGCCAACGCGCTGACTACGCCAAGCGGCTGCTTGTCACACCCTTGAATGACAAACGCCCCGTGGTAGCTGTGCGCTTCCAGTTGGTTTACAATCATTTGCGCCACGGCGTTGCGGCTTTGCAGCGAATAGCTCATGCCTTGATTGCTTTGCGCCGTCCCGTCGCACATCACCGGTGTCGAAAATTGAAACGGCACACCGCCATTTTGCCAAATGCGAATCGCCGCCCGGGCGATCGTTTGAAAATCCATAATGTGGGCCGGATGGTCAGGCGACCCGCCAATAATCGCAATTCTCGGAGCATTATGATGCAGCCGGTCATAAATTTCCTCCAGCGTCCAGTCTGGTTGCACTCCTTTTAGTTCAGGGCCTAAAATTTGTTTCGCCCGGTCGAGCAGCCCGGCGACGCATATCGGCTCGTTGGCCTTTCCTTGGACGTTGTCACGGTATGGATTGACTCGGCTCTCAATGCGCGGGTAAGTAACCGCTGGCATTACACATCCCCCTTAATGTTCTATTGTTATGGAAAAGTCCATTTCCATCGGCGTTGACAAAATTTCAATTTCTTCCATTTGACGCGCCTCATCCAAAAGGCTTTCAGAAACCCAAATCTCCCGAAGCGCCAGCGTGTTTTTGATCCTCACCATTCTCACCTTGCTTAGATCAAAGGCGTTGCATGTTTTAATCGCTGCTTTTACCGCCAACTCTTCCGTTTCGAAAAACATCGGCAGTTTAACTACTGAAACGACCGTGCTCGTCAAAGCATTTGCAAATCCTTTTTCCCAAATGATCTGGTCTTTCACTTTTTTAGTTGTGATATCGGCTAATCCAATGCCATTGGCGTTGCCGTCGGTCTTTTCCGACAAACCTAGGACGACGATTCGCGCAATGTCTGGACCACCGCTTGCATAAGGAGTCGCATACCTGCCGGTAATGTTCGGATCCATGCCGTCGCCGGAAATATCCTTCCCGATTTCATCAACAACAAGCACATCGAGCGGAGTGAACATAATCTTCGGCATAAGCGACTTCGCCTCAATCAACAACTCAGGCTCCACCGTTTCAAACTGCTCGGCCGGAATCGCCACGATTTTGGCTGGGCGATCATACGCATTCTCCAGCACAGCCACGCCAAACACAATGGGTGCCCGTTGAATGGCGATTTTTGCCATCTCAACTACATGCCGCGCCATATACTTAAAGCTATATTGGTGGGCAGCTTCCGCCCCCTTTTGCTTGCCGAGGCCGATCGTAATCATTTTCATTAATCCGCTCTCCACCGGTCCACGAAAAGCCGTATGGGGCTTTACTCGGTTAACGACAACGATTTTATCCGCCTCGTAGGCCAGTTTGTCTATATAAACAGGCAGCCCATTGTCCAACTTCCCGATTTCCACAACATCCATGTTTGAGCGGATCGGAACCCCGACAAATTCCTCTGTCACCCCTAAATGGGCAAGCACTTCTTTCTGTCCTTCCGCCGTCGCCCCTCCATGGCTTCCCATTGCCGGTACGATAAACGGGACGCCGCCTGCTTGCTTTACCGCGTTTGCCACTTCCCGGACAATGATCGGGATATCGGCAATGCCGCGGCTTCCAACAGCGATTGCCACTTGGTCGCCAGGGGAAATGCGTTGGAGAACGTTCGCTTGGCGAATGCTTTGATGCACCGCCTTGGGAACATCCCGAATTTCCGGGGCATAAAAGTTTTGACGAACTTTTGCCATTTTAGGAATGGGCACATCTTTAAGCATTTGCTCAAGAATCTTCATTTTTTCTTCCCTCATTTTCTATATAAGTTGCAATTTTGTTTTACATGGCATTGTTCGCTCTTCTTGCCACCGTGCCAGCTTGTTAGGTGATAAAGTAAAGACGGACATGGAGGTCGGAATTTCTTTATTACAACCTATATAGTTTGGCAAGCCGATCATCACAACAAGCCAGTCTTCTTTCTCCCTCGCTTTACAACAAGAGGCAAGGAAAGAGAGCAACCAGCCATTGCCCTCTTCCAACAACATCATTTTTGATTGCGGATCTTGTCCAGCTCGCCATACATTTCGTTCACTAAATCTTCGCCGAACTCTTTCGCGTATTTCTCAACAACTGGCTTAATGATTTCAGCCATTTTTTCACGTTCTTGATCGCTGACTTCGTTGATGTTTATCCCTGTCTTTTTCAACTCTTCCAATGCTTTTTGATCCTCTTCGCGGCTCAGTTGCCGTTGATATTTTCCAGCTTCAATTGCAGCCTCTTGTAAAATCTTTTGTTCCTCAGGCGATAACTGATCCCAAAACTTCTTGCTGACGAGGAATACAAATGGAGTGTAAACGTGCTTGGTTAAGCTCAAATATTTTTGCACTTCGTAAAATTTATTTGACTTAATCGTTGCCAATGGATTTTCTTGACCATCAATAGTGTTGCTTTCCAGTGCTGTGAACACTTCTGAAAAAGGCATCGGTGTCGGATTGGCGCCAAGCGCTTTAAACGCATCAATATGCACTTCGTTTTGCATCGTCCGCAACTTCAATCCTTTAAAATCGCCGGCTGTCTTGATGGCGTGTTTGCTGTTTGTTACGTTCCGAAATCCATTTTCCCAGTAACCAAGCCCAATCAACCCGTGCTCCGGCAGTTTCTCCAACAATTTTTGGCCTATCGGCCCGTCCAAAATAGCGTCAGCCTCTTCAGGTGTGTTAAAGAGGAACGGAAAATCGAAAATGCCGAACTCTTTGATCATCCCAACAAGCGGTGAAGTCGATGGGATTGTAACTTCTTGTGTTCCAGCCTGAAGTGCTTCTGTCATTTTTAAGTCATCGCCTAAAGTAGCACTGAAGTATGTTTGAACTTTCATTTTGCCGCTGCTTTTTTCCTCAACAATCTCTTTGAACTTGAGCAATCCTTGGCCTTGTGGATGGTCTTCGTTCAAGCCAATTCCCGCTTTAATCACTCGCGGTTGAATTCCTTCCGATTCGGTCTTGGCGGTATTCCCCCCTTGAGTCGTTCCTGAACTGCACGCGGTCAGGAAAAGCAAGCCCATAGCTATGCAGCCGGTCATTATCTTTCGGATCACATTTCTTTTTTTCATAGTCCTCGCAACCCCCTTACTATTTAATAGGAATATTCATCAACTGCCCGTAAACCACCCAAGCGGCACCGTGACGAGAGACGGGAAGAAAATCAACAGAAGCAACAGAAGCGTCTCCACCAGCAAAAACGGCCAAACTCCTTTCATGATGTCCTCCATGTTGATTTTCGCCACCCCGCAGGCAACGTTCAGCACCGTGCCAACCGGCGGCGTGAGCAGCCCAATGCAGTTGTTTAAAATAAACAATACCCCGAAGTACACCGGATCGATTCCCGCTTTTTCAATAATCGGCATCAGCACCGGCGTCAAAATGAGCACTGTCGGCGTCAAGTCCATCGCCGTTCCGACCAACAGCACCAAGGCGTTAATGGCCAAAAGCAGCGCGAGCGGATGGTCGATGAGCGGCGCGAGCACATCTGTCACGATCGACGGAATGTTGGCGACTGTAATGAGCCAGGCCGACACCATGGCGGCCGCCACCAAAAACATGACGACGCTCGTCGTTTTCGCCGCGGCCACGAGCACGTGGAACAAGTCTTTCACTTTCAGCTCGCGGTAAATGCACAGACCGACAAACAACGCGTAAAACGCGGCCACGACCGCCGCCTCGGTCGGCGTAAACACCCCTCCGCGCAGCCCGCCGACAATGATCACCGGCAGCAGCAGCGCCCAAAACGCCTCGCGGGTCGCCCGCCAAATCTCTTTCGCCGACTGACGTGGAAGCACTTCCACTTGATCTCTTCGGGTCACCCACCACCAGCAGATGGCCAGTGAAATGCCAAGCAAAATCCCGGGAACAATGCCGGCCATAAACAGCTTCGTGATCGACACGCCGCTTGTGACCCCGAAAATGATCATCGGAATGCTCGGCGGGATGATCGGGGCGATGATGCCGCCGGCAGCGATAAGGCCGGCTGACCGGTTGCGGTTGTACCCAGCTTTGACCATCATCGGGATGAGAATCGCCCCAAGCGCCGCTGTATCGGCCACCGCCGACCCCGACAACCCGGCGAACAACACGCTCGCGATGATCGCCACATACCCGAGCCCGCCGCGGATATGGCCGACAAGCGCCATCGCAAAGCGGATGATCCGCTTCGAAATGCCCCCGGCGTTCATGAGCTCCCCGGCGAGCATAAAGAACGGAATCGCCATCAGCGGAAAGCTGTCTGCGCCGCTGATCAAGTTTTGCGCGATGATTTGCGTATCAAAAATGTCCAAATAAAACATCAAGGCGACGCCGCTGACCAAGAGCGCAAACGCGATCGGCATCCCGAGCGCCATGACCCCTAACAGCGACCCGATAAAAACGACCAACGCCATTTACCGCTCACCTCCAGCGGCGCCTTGCGTTCGCCCGTGCGCCCATTCTGCCGCTTCGTGCTCGACGGGAGCGGCCGTCATGATTTCTTCTTCCGATTCTTTCATTCTCGTCAGCTCCTCAATCGCCCCGGGGCGAAACAGCGCCTGATACAAATGGTACAAAATAATGAGGCCCATGCCGATGCTCACGACAAGCCCGGTCCCATAAATGAACGCCATCGGCAGGCCGGTCGCCGGAGCCCGGCTTCCGACGCTGCTGAGCGTAATTTTCCAGCTTCCGTCCAACAGTAAATAAAGCACATACAGCACGATGACATTGCTGATAACAAATACGATGCGCTTAGCACTGGTCGGCAGTTTTCTTACCAATGTGTCGACGCCTAAATGGTCATGGTCCTTCAAAGCGCCAATGGCTCCAAGAAACGACATCCAAACGAAGAGAAAGCGCGACATTTCTTCCGACCACGTGATGCCGGAGTTAAATGCGTAGCGGAGCACGACGTTGCCGAATACCAAAATGCACATGAAAGCAAGCGTCGCGGCCATCAATACATTCAGAGCGCCATCCAAAAATTTCCCTGCCTTTTTGAACAATTCTCCATCACCCTTTTGACTTTTGGCTTATCTTATTCCGCCTCTGCTTTGATTCTCTTATACAAGTCTTCGGCCCAGTCATATTTTTTGAACAGCTCGTCATAGAGCGGCTGCACAGCTTTTTCCATCTGCTTCACAAACTCATCGTTAGGAGTGGTGAATTTAATCCCATGCTCTTGCAAAAACTTCTTGTCTTCTTCGTAACTTTTTTCCATCAGCTCAAATTCATAGTTGGCTGCCTCTTTAGCTGCTTCTTGAATAATTTTCCGTTGTTCGTCCGTCAAGCTGTCCCAAAACTTTTTATTGACCACATACACATTTGGGCTAAACATATGCTTGGACTCTAATACATCTGTTTGAACTTCGTACCACCCGGAAGCCCGCAATGTCGCAATTGGGTTGTCTTGCCCATCTACCACTTTTTGCTCTAAAGCAGTGAACACTTCCGAAATCGGCAATGGTGTCACGTTAGCTCCCAACAGTTTTCCAATCGTAATATAGTTCGGGATATTAGGCATCCGCAGGCGCAATCCTTTAAAATCGTCGATTGAGTCGATCGTTCTATTTGAAGAAAACATCCGGAACCCATTTGCACTCCACGCCAGCGGAACAACACCATGTTTCGCCTCAAGCTCTGCAGTAATTTCTTTCCCGATCGGACCATTCAACACTTTTTTAACATGTTCAAAATCTTTGAATAAGAACGGCCATTCAGGAACTCCCATTTTGGGGATGTCATTTTGCATAATCAACCCCGGAATCCCCATCTCAATCGTGCCATTGCGAACACCGTTGTAAAACTCCTGCTCTGCACCTAAAGCACTATTAGGATAAATCTCGACCTTAAGACTGCCGCCAGATTTCTCTTCAACGATCTTTTTAAACTTTTCACGCAACGCAACATTTTGCGGGTGACTTTCGGCAAAATAATTGGCCACCTTGATTACCCTAGTTCCACCTGTTTTCCCTCCGGCCGTTGATTTGGATCCGGAACTCCCACAACCGGAAAGTAACAGAAGCAACAGGGATAAGATCACCGAAAAAACTGCCATTCGTCTCATGATACCATCAACTCCTTTTGCAACGCTGTTTTTATTAGAGAAAAAATATGAGGGTTAACTACTACTAAGTTGGAGATTAAGCGCTTTCAGAAAACACTTTCAAAAGACGAGTTTCTGACCTGTTTCTAAACGTCGGAAGATGCCTGTTTAAAAAACTGCCATCGTGTGGTTTGATATAGTAAAACTCAGTTTTGAAAACAATGAAAAAAATTAAAAACATCTAAATCGATTTTGTTTTATATTATAAAACATCGTTTATCAATGTAGTTCATCAGGCCTGATATTTTTATGTTAATCAAAATTTTCCGAACAGTCAATATAAAAAATAAAATTTGCCCTTATTTTTGTACAATGGCGCTGTTTATTTCAACAAAGGCAAATAAAAGTCCTCCTAAACACAATCAACAGCCATAAAAAATGCCATCCTCCCGACGCAAACCTTATCTTCGGGAGAACGGCTCGTTGGCCTGTTACGCCAAAACCCCCTCAATCTTCTCCAGCACCTCATCACTGAGCACAACATGGACCGCCTTGACGTTCTCTTCGACTTGTTCCGGGCGGCTGGCGCCGATTAAGGCGCTGGCGACGTTCGGCTGGCGCAGCACCCAAGCGAGGGCAAGCTGGGACAACGTAATGCCAAGCTCAGCCGCGATTTTTTCGAGTTGTTCCACTTTCGTTAACACTTCGTCATTGAGCAATCCTTGGATAAACGTATTCGCTCTTGGATCAGCGGCGCGGCTGTCAGCCGGCAACGCTTGACCTCGTTTGTATTTGCCGGTCAGCACCCCTTGGGCGAGCGGCGAAAAGACGATTTGACTGATGCCGTTTTGTTCGCACACCGGGATGACTTCCTTTTCAATATAACGGTGAAACATGTTGTATTGCGGCTGATTGACGACGATCCGATCGAGCAAGTAGCGGTCGGCCACGCCGAGCGCCTCTTGAATTTGCTGGGCCGTCCATTCGCTCACGCCGACATACAGCACTTTTCCTTGGCGGACGAGATCATCGATCGTACGCAACGTCTCATCGACCGGCGTTTCTTTGTCATAGCGGTGGCAGTAGTAGATATCGACATAATCCAGTTGCAGCCGCTTTAAGCTCGCATGGAGCTGCTCAAACACATGCTTGCGCGACAGGCCGCGGTCGTTCGGGCCGTCGCCCATCGGCCAAAACACTTTCGTCGCGATGACATACGATTCGCGCGGATATTTGCGCAGCGCCTCGCCGACGATTTTTTCCGCTTCCCCGCGCGCGTAGACGTTCGCCGTGTCAAACGAGTTGATGCCAAGTTCGTACGCCTTGTCAATGACGCGGATCGCGGTTTCTTTTTCTACCGAATTTCCATATGTAAGCCAGCTGCCTAAACTAATCTCACTGACTTTCAGCCCCGTGCGGCCGAGTTTTCGATACTTCATTTGCGGTTTCCTCTCCTTTCAGCATCCATCAATGCCAAATTCTTCATGTCCCATTATAATTCTCGACTGCTGATTTGCAAAGACATTTGCCTTACTTTTGATGGGTCTTTTTCTTGAGTTGAGGCGCACCTAGGGACGGGAAATCACCATCCCTTCACGACCCTCGAATGCCAAAGAAGAGCACCGATGTATTCAACGCCGTTCAACTTGAAACATGGGATGTTGAAGTTGCGTTTCCTGTTAAATTGCCTGTCTTCCGCATGATGATGGGACGGCCCTGAGGACAAGTCAACCTTTTCCTTCCTTGTGCCAACTGCACCTCCCTTCAATTACAACGAATAAGGCAAAACAGGCGGCCGCCTTGAATGCGGCGAAGCAACGGTACATCTTCCTTGATCACCCTGCCGATAACATTGACGTTGTCATCAGCAGGAAGATCCGTTAAGGTGATTTGCAGTTCCCCAGCGTAACGACCGTAGCATTCATTGTCAATCGTCACGCTCCCGATCGGCCGCGGCACCGGTTCGGTGGGATGCAACGCCTCCTGCGGCCATGCAAAGGTGCGGCGCGATTCAACTGAGCGAATCACATCACGGGCCGCGTCACGCCGATTCGTGTGCACCGTTTCGACAAGAGACAGCCAGGGGGCTGATACGATCGGCCGGTAGCGAATAGGAATGATTCCTTGCCGCACCCACGCCATTCGCTCGAGCACATCGTCTGACACCGATAAGTCCCCGACGAACACTTTTTCCACCTTATACGTTTCGCGCAGCTCGATATAGGCAGAAACCGGATCCGCTTCCCGATGATCCTCTAACGTCGGCATCCCTTTGTAAAGCGGACCGCGCTTTTGGGCGTTGCCAGGGACAAAGGCCCCGATTGATGCTATGCCGCATTGGCGCAACATTCGGTTTTGTTTCATGAGCGTGTCGCCCGAAAGCCCAGTTTCCGGGCGCGGGTAAAAGTTATGCCATGCTTCCACACCCGCCCAGTCGATTTGTCGCGATGTCAACTCCTGAATTTCGCGTTCTGTGATCGTACTGGCGTTCAATACGACTTTCATCTGCTTCGAAAGCTGCACCGTTTCATCCCACGAGAAGCCGTCGTCAAGCCGCAGTCCGACCATCCCCCACTCGCTGAGTGCCTTGGCAACGTCAGGGTCGGCTGGCAAGTACGAAAGCACGGCGGGGGTGGCGTCTGCTACCACCCCCACCCCGTAGTGGCGGGCGAGCCGGCCGATCCATTTCAGCTTCTCTTGCTCGCCTAGTTCTTTTCCGTTCAAAAGGTTCAGCGAAGTAAACAGTTCCCTCGCTCCAAAACTCGCCGCTTTCCGAAACGCTTCCTCGATTTGTTCAAACGGTTGAAAAAGATAAAAGGAAAAGGAAAGCATCGCCATCCCTCTCTATATATTTTCTGCCATTTCCTCTTTAAACCCGAACCAATAGGTAAACAGGAACCCAAACGCATAGGAAATGACCAATCCGACGAAATACGTCACATATTTCGCATCAGCAATGAGCGGAATCAATGACAGCCCAGACACGCCGATGCCGAGCGCCGCAGTCTTCATTACCGCCTGAAACGCACCGCCGACCGCCGCACCGAGGCATGCGGTGACAAACGGCCGCCCAAGCGGCAATGTCACCCCGTACAACAGCGGTTCCCCGATGCCTAAAAACCCGACTGGCAGCGCTCCTTTAATGATGTTGCGGAGTCTTTGATTTTTCGTCTTCACATAGACAGCGATCGCCGCTCCGACTTGCCCCGCTCCAGCCATCGCCAAAATAGGCAACAGCGGGGTGGAACCAAGTTTTTGAATCAATTCCATATGAATTGGTGTCAGACCGTGATGCAGTCCAACCATGACAAGCGGCAAAAATGTTCCGGCCAACACCGCGCCGGCAATCACCCCACCCACATCGAGCACTGCTTTCAAGCCAGTTGTAATCGCCATCGACAGCCACCCCGCAATCGGCTGTACAGCGATCAAGGTAAATAGGCAGACGATAAGCACCGTAATCAACGGTGTCACAATGATATCGACCGCGTTTGGGACAAATTGGCGAACACGCTTTTCGATGACCGCCATCAACCATGCTGCTAGCAAGACGGCAAACAGCCCTCCCCTCCCTGGTGTAAGCGCTTCCCCAAATAGCTTAACATCCGCCAGCGCCGGGTTGAAGACGAGAATGCCGGCAATCGCTCCTAATACGGGAGTACCGCCGAACTCTTTGGCAGTATTGTATCCGACCAGCACACCAAGGGAAGCAAAAATGCCGCCGCCAATCAAAAGCAACAGCTGCAGCCACGTCGTCTGTGGATCAACGCCGGCGTTTTTGGCAAAGTTGGCAATCCCGTTAATGATCCCTGAGGCGACCAGACCAGGGATGAGCGGGATGAAGATGCTGCCGATTTTGCGCAACAACCGCTTTAGCGGCGTTTGTTGGCGAGCTTTGACCTTCGCTTTTGTCCGCTCCGCGATGTCCTCAAGCCCATCCTCGATCACTTCCCCAAGCTCCAGACCAGTCAGCTCGCATAACGCGGCCGCCACTTTGTTGACAATGCCGGGACCGACGACGATTTGCAGCGTTTCGTCTTCAATCACCCCCATGACTCCCTCAACCCGTTTCAGGGCGGCAATATCCGCTTGATCCGGATCACGCAACGACACGCGCACCCGCGTCATGCAGTGAGCGATGCGGGCAATGTTCTCTTTCCCCCCTAAATGCGAAAGCATCGTTGCCGCCATTTGTTGTTCTCGGTTCATCGTTCCTCTCCCCCTTATCCGCGTTATTTAAGCGCGTTGCGCACAAAACCGCCGGCTTTTTGCAGCCGCTCTTTCGCCTCTTCATAACGACACCCACGTAAAATCATCACAATCGCTGTCTTCACCTCCCCATTTGCTTGTTCATAATAACGGGACGCTTCGTCGGCGCTCACTCCCGTCGCTTCCATCAAAATCCGCTTTGCTCGCTCTTTTAGCTTTTCGTTTGTCGCTTGCACATCGACCATCCAGTTTCCGTATACTTTTCCAATACCAACCATAGAAGCGGTCGAAATCATATTGAGCACCATTTTTTGCGCTGTTCCAGCCTTGAGGCGAGTCGAACCCGCCAGCACTTCCGGACCAGTTTCAATCTCCACTGCCGCATCGGCGTATTGGCTCATTTCCGCCCCATGATTGCAGGCGATGCTTCCTGTTGCTGCTCCTCTTTTCTTAGCGTAGCGAAGCGCACTCACCACATACGGCGTCCGTCCGCTTGCCGCAATGCCAACGACTACATCGTTTGCCGTCAAACCCACTGCCTCGAGATCGCGGACGGCCGCTTCTTCATCATCTTCTGCTCCTTCAACTGCATTGGCCACCGCTTCTCGCCCCCCGGCGATCACCGCTTGCACCATCTTGGGATCAACGCCGAACGTCGGCGGACATTCAACGGCATCAAGCAAACCAAGCCGGCCGCTCGTTCCTGCTCCAACATAAATAAGTCTTCCTCCTCTCTGAAACGCGGCAATGACAATATGTACGAGCTTCTCAATGGAATCCAGTTGTTTGGCCACCGCGGCCGCCACTGTCTGATCTTCTTCATTCATCGCTTGTAAAATTTCTCTCGTCGTCATTTCATCCAAATGTTTCGTTTTTTCATTGCCTTGTTCCGTAGTTAGACGTTCGAACAATCTCGTCACCTCTTTACCGAAATTAGAAATTATATTTCATATTTATATTATAAATTTATGAAATAAAATATCAATCTATTCTTTTTTTATTTGAAACATTCCCACAAAAAGCAAAGCAGGCTCGTCTCAAGCCCGCTTTATCTTCGCAACCGCACTACTTCTTCTCTTGTCTCGTGAAACCGTTCGATCACCCGGCTTCCCACACGATGGAACGTAATTAAATACAAGGCATCAATCACATTAAGCTGCACCATTCTCGATGCCATGCTGCCGATGCGGTGGTCTTGCTCAACATCCGGCAGCGCCAATTTAATATCCGCTTCTTTATACAGCGGGGACGTTGAATCCAGCTTCGTGATGGCGATGACAGTGGCCTTCTGCTTTTTCGCGAATCGGGCGATCTCCAATACGTCCTTTGTCCTTCCCGACGTCGATACCGCTACCAACACATCTCCTTCGTTCAAATGGGCAACCAATGGAAGCATTACATGGAAATCGGGCGACATCACCGCCATATAGCCAAGTTTCGTGAACTTATAACTGGCATCCATCGCGGCGGCCGCAGAGCCGCCAACCCCATAAAACAACAGCTTGCCGGCGTTGGCAATCGCCGCGGCCGCCTTCTCCAGCTCCCGCTTATCAAGCGTCGTGGTCGCTGCTTCAATCGCGGCCTTATTGACATACGTCACTTTCGTAAACAATTCATACGGGGAAACCGGTTTGTCAAGAATTGAAAAATCGTTAATGCTCATATCGGCCATTGTTAACTCGCGGACAAGCGCCAGTTTCAATCCAGGAAAACTGCCGATGCCGACTGCCTTGCAAAAACGAATGACGCTCGCTTCGCTTGTGTCAGCCGCCTGGGCCAAATCCTTCGTCGTCATATTCGGCACGAGTTCGGCATGGTCGAGAATGTAGGCGGCTACCTTTTTTTCCGCCGGTGAAAACCGTTCCATTTGCTGTTTGATTTTCGCTAAAAGGCCGATTTCATTCATCTTATTCTCCCTTTCCGCACATCATTTTTCTTTCATCTTATCATGGAAAGCCCCCTGTGCTCCATACTAATAATCTTTAATAAAAAATATTTGATTTCGAGATATACATTTGTTATGATAGTGGTGCGAATATGAATCATAAAGAGGAGGAAAAGCGATGACAACATTCCAACTCGACAAAGCGCACAGCTCTGTCGCCTTCCAAGTAAGACATATGATGATCTCCAAAGCGAAAGGGGAATTCACCAACTTTGACGTTGAGGTCGAAGGCGACATCAACGAACTCGAGTCGCTGAAAGTGAAAGCGACGATTGACGCCGCCTCGATCGATACGAAAAACGCCGACCGCGACAATCATCTCCGCTCGGCCGACTTTTTCGATGTCGAGAACTATCCAACCATTACGTTTGTCAGTGAATCCGTGCGCAAGCTGTCCGACACGGAATATGAAGTGACCGGGAAGCTGACGATCCGCGGCGTGACGAGAACAGAAACGTTCAAAGTCGAATACAACGGCCAAGTGAAAAACCCGCTCACCGGCGGCATCTCGGTCGGTTTTGACGTCGAAGGAACGATCAACCGCGAAGACTACGGGTTGGTATGGAACGTCGCGCTCGAAACCGGCGGATTCCTCGTCGGGAAAGAAGTCAAAATCCTAGCCAGCTTCGAATTTGCCTTGAGCTGAGCGACTCGAATCGAAACGCCCGCGGCATATGCCGGGGGCGTTTGATCATCATCCCGAAAGGAAGGCTCTCGCTTCAAGCAAGGCGAAGAGAGGGAGTTTACTGCGCCGTATACCCGCCATCGATCACGACCGCCTGGCCGGTGATTCCTTTCGCTTGTTCGCCTGCCAAAAAGAGAACATAATGGGCGACTTCTTCAACGGACAAGAGCCGCCGCTGCGGCACGAGCGGGTAAATCACTTCCTCGAGCACCTTCTCAAGCGGCACCTTTCTCGTCGCCGCCAAATCAGCGAGCTGATTGCGGACGAGTTCTGTGTCGACATACCCCGGACAAAGTGCGTTCACCGTAATGCCGTACGGTGCCCCTTCTAGCGCCGCCACTTTCGTTAAGCCGATCACCCCGTGTTTTGCGCTGTTGTAGGCGGCTTTTCCGGCAAACCCGATCAATCCGTTAATCGACGCCATGTTGATAATGCGGCCGTAGCGCTGCTCCTTCATCAGCGGAAACGCATGCTTAATGGCCAAAAACGGGCCGACGAGCATGACGCGGATCAACTGCTCGAACTTCTCGGTCGGAAAGTCTTCAATATTGGCGACATATTGCAAACCGGCGTTGTTCACGACAATATCGAGACGCTCCCACCGTTTGACCGCTTCATGGATCGTTTGTTTCACCTCTTCTTCCGCCGTCACATCACACTTGACGCCGACGGCCTCGCAGCCTAGCTGCCGCAACGACTCTGCCGCCTGTTCCACCTCTTCCTGCTTCAAGTCGGCAAGCACGACGTTCACGCCGTTGGTTGCCAACGTTTTCGCCACTTCATAAACGATCCCCCGCGCCGCTCCGGTGACGAGGGCTGTGCGATGCGCCATCATTCCCCTTCCCCCTGCTTCATCTGGTTATACACCTCATCATACTGCTTCGCCAAGTCAAAATCGAGCTTCGTCAGCCCTTTCGCCCGCCATGAGGACAGTTTCACTGTAATGAGCTTGTAGTCGATCGAAATGAACGGGTGGTGGTTTGTGTTTTCCGAAATCGCGGCGATTCGCCGAACGAACTCGATTCCTTGCAAGTAGTCTTGAAAACGGTATTTTTTCACAATCCACCGCTCATCGACCAGCTTCCAGCCGTCCGCTTTTTCAAGCAGTGCTTGCACTTCCTCTTCCGTTAACCGCACCGTTATCCCTCACCCTCTATATTTTGAAATATGCCAGCCAGCGAAACCGTCAAATCAGCGAACAAAAACGAGACGAGCACATCGCCTTCGCCAAAGACGCTCCGCTTCTCATACCCTTTTTCGCCGCGGCCGTACACTTCCACCGTTCGATGCAGCGGATCCACGATCCAATATTCCTTGACGCCAAACTGTTCGTACAACATATACTTTTCGTTTCGATCTTTCAACGCTGTACTTGGCGAAAGCACTTCCACTACCAAGTCAGGCGGACCATCGCAGCCTCGGCTGCCGATTTTGCTTTGATCGCAAATGACCGAGATGTCTGGCTGCACGACATGCTTGGCTTGTTCATAGTCGGCCTGTTCATCGAACCGCACATCAAACGGCGCCATGACAACCGCACATCCTTTTTCGCGAAAAAACGCTCGCAAAGCGACATACCATTCACCGACGATCGACTGGTGGACAAATGAAGGGGCCGGTGCCATGTTGTAAGGTACGCCGTTGATCAGCTCCCACCGTCCGTCCCACTTGACATAATCTTGATACGTATACCGTTCCTTTTGCCGCTCAGGCGGCTTCACGTCCATTCCCCCATCCGCTTGCTTTGCCCTTATTATACCATCGGACATCCGCGGCCGTCATACAACTCAAGAGCTTGCTCCTCAAAAAAAAGAGCCATCCGATCGAGATGGCTTTTTCGCAAAATACTCGTTTTAAGGCCGCAAACTCGCCAGTTGCTCGGCAAGCCGCAAATAAAAGGCGCGAATATTAAATGACGGATTCGGGTCAACGCCGATGACTTCCAAATGGTCGACGTTGTACGTCCCCATATCATTCCAAACTCCTTTTTTCAACGTCCCGTCATACGGCACGATTCGATCGTTTGATCCACGCTTCGGACCGTTCATCGAAATGGTATTGACAATGCCGTCGTTCCCAAGCCAATGGCTGTCAATGCCAAGCGCCGCATTGCGGTACGAGCCGAGAAACGGGGCGCAGACAATCGCGCTGAATGCGTTCATTCCAAGTTCGGGATAATAGTTGCCTGTCAGAGCTCCTCGATACGTCCGTTCGGTAGAAAAGCTCAAATAATACGTATTCGGGCTGGCTTTCACCCATCGATTCAACGTCTCAGCCCCGGGAACGGATAAATCGTAGCGGGCGGTATCGGTCGATGTCCAGACAGGGGAGCGCTTGAGCCGTTCAAAATAATGGTCGAACGATTCGCCTGGCTCGCGGCGCAGCCCCCATTGGTCGAGCTTAAAATCGTATATTTCGCTTGTGTACGGCGCGTTGCTGGCGACAGCCGCCGCTTCCAGCACCGCTTTTTGCAAGTCAAAAAAGCGATCGGTGAAATCAACCATGTTGACAAGCGTCGTTCCGTCATGAGGGGTGGCGATGGTCGTCACGCTCAACACAAAACGATGTCCGCCTTCAAACAACGGCGACAACGACACGTTGTGCTCCTTGGCGTACTCCCGCTCTTCTTGGCTTCCGTTCTCTAGGAGCGAGACAAGCATGCGGGCCGTCTGCCCCCCTTGGCTGTGGGCGATGATATGGATGCGGCCACCCCTTTTCAATTCCGGCAACAGGCCGGGATAAGTGCGGCCAAACCGCGCATGGCCGTGCTTTGCCGCATGGGCTGCCCCATAATCGACCGTCCCGCCGACAAGCTGAGCATACGCTTCACACGCCCGGTCCCAGTTGCTCGAGAGCGGTCCGACCGCCAGCGTATAAGTTCGATAACCGTTGTCGTTCAGCCATTGTTCGATATCGCCGCGCACGCCGCCCCAATACTTGAATCCAAGCATTTCCTCTCGCCCCCATCCGGTAAACCCATGGAGAAGCACGATGGGTGCATCATTGGCGCGTGGAGATGCCGCTTCCGTCCGCCCTCCCGGGACCGATAGGCCGAACACAAACCATAATCCGAGCAACACAAACATAATCCGACAGCATTTCATCACGCTCTCCTTCTCCTCCCCTCGAATCGACTGAACCCCTTTATTCCGAATTACCTGAATATTCTATACTAAATAATCAGGCTATTCAATCCCGGCAATTGTCGGGTTTTCTGATGAGGGAAAGAGAAAAATGCACTTTTGTGCCGTCATATTTCGTTTCTCGCCGACAGCGAGAGGGTGATGCACTATGTCATGGCAGCGTTCCATCACGCCCTCGTACGGATAGTTGGCTAATCCACAAACGGCCCGAACTTTTGCTCGTAATGGGCGAGCGCCAACAACGGAAAAATGTAGCGGTAGCTATGGTAATGGATGTAAAAGGCGCCCGCCATTCCTTGCCCAGCGGGATACGAAGCCGTCCAGTCCGGATGGCGGAGAAGGCGAATAAGGGCGCGAACGCCGGCTTTCATTTCCGCGGTCGGACGCTCGGCGGCGGCGATGAGGGCATCAAGCGCCCAGGCGGTATGGACCGGCGTGCTGGCGCCAAGCGGCACATACATCTTGGCTCCGTCGCTTTTGCATGATTCCCCCCAGCCGCCATCAGCATTTTGGATGCTTAAAAGCCAATGAACAGCTTTTTGCATCGCCGGGTGATCGATTGGAACGCCGACAGCCGAAAGCCCCGTCACCGCCGCCCATGTGCCATACACATAGCAAATCCCCCAGCGCCCATACCACGAACCGTCGGCTTCCTGATGGTCAAGCAGCCAGTCGACGGCGCGGGCGACGGCGGGGTGGTCTTTTGTTAATCCAGCGAACGTTCCGAAATATTCAAGCGTCCGTCCGGTCAAATCGGCTGTTGATGGGTCCATCAACAAAAACTCCGCCCCTTCGATCGGCAAATACCGCCAAAACCGTTTGCCGACATTCTTTTCAAACGCCGCAAACCCGCCGTCATCGTTTTGCATCGAAAACAGCCATCGGTTCGCCCGATCCCATGCATGGCGAAACGCCGTCTCTTTCGCTGCCGCCCGGCGGATGGCGCGCAGCGCAGCGGTCGTATCGTCAACGTCCGGGTTCATCGTATTCACATCAGAAAATCCCCAGCCGCCCGGTATACCGTACGGGTTGTGCACCGCCCAGTCGCCATAGCGGATATGCTGGCGCGACAACAAATAGCGGTTCGCTTTTTCAATCGTCCGGTCCGTCAAGGGCACGCCCGCTTCTTGCAGCGCGTAGCTCGCCAACGCCGTGTTCCAAACGGAAGCGGTCGTATATTGCATATGCGTATGCCCATCGATTTCGGTCCGCAGTGAGCGCAAACCGCGGATAGCCCGCTGAATATACGGATCATCTTTCGGATAGCCGAGCGCGAGCAGCGCAAAAATCAACAAAAACGTCGAGCTGAAATAGCTGTACAACGTTCCGTCTGGCTCGATATGATCCAACATATAACGGACGGCGCGCTGTTCGGCGGCATGATGCAGCTGGTCCGGAAGTCCGATGAGAGATCGCTTGATGTACGACCATAGCGATCGGCTTTCAGGCAGCCGCCAGTCGTTGCGGGAAACAACCAAATCGGACAAGTCTGGGCTTTTTGCCGTCCTCCGGCTGTACCGTCGCTCCGCGGCGACGAGAAGCGGAATCATGTTCGCTCTTCCGTACACGGAAAGGTCATACATATTGAGCGGAAACGACGGGGGGAGAAGGAAAAAGGCAAGCGGCAGCGGAAACCGTCTTGGCCACGGGTGCTGTCCGGTCAATGCGAGCATCACTTTCGTAAACAAGTGGACACGCTCTAGGCCGCCCATTTCCAAAATGCGCGCTTTCGCCTTTTGCATATGCGGGTCGTTTTTTTTCCGATAGCCGGAGTAAAGCAGGGCGTAATACGCCTCGGTTGTCGCCGTCACGTTGCCGTCGCCTTCATCGGCAAACAGCTTCCACGCCCCATTCGGGTCCTGGCGGCTTTCAATACGTTCGACAAGCGCTTGAATCAACGGTTCATCATGTATTCCGAGCGTCCGCAATAAAATGATCATATAGGCATCGGTGGAAATACCGGTTTCAAACGGAAACCGCCACGATCCATCAGCCGCTTGCGATTGCTTGAGCGCATCGATGAGCACGCGCCGTTCATCGTCCACTATTCATCGCCTTCCTTTTTCGAAAATCTGCTTCTTTCCATATTTATTCGATTCGCAAACCCGCGATGCGCCAAGAGGGGGATTCATCATGCGCTGCCGAAAATCAAAAACCTCGTCTCTTCCCCTTTCTCTCGTCGATCTTTATCGGGAGCTGAAGAAAAAGAGAAAGAAAGAAGCAACAACGATATCAGAACGCGATCTGACGGCCAAAGAGCAGCAGCTCATCAGCCGCATCCAGGCGATGACGGCGGAACAAAACGAAAACAATGTCACCCGGACAACGGCCTATCTCGATTTTTACTTGCGCCATCGCGAAATTCATTGGGCATTTTTAGGGCATATGGTGTCGCGCAACGGCGGCTGGAATATGACCGACTTAAAAGGGGAACTGCTCATGAGGCTGCTCTCGGAAGACGACCGGCAGTCGTTTTTCGCCTTTTTGGAGCGCGGCAATTGGCTCATTTTTCAAGACATTTATCCACAGTTTTTGTTGTATGAGGAAAGCAAAAAGCGGGGAGAGCCGTTATTTTATTTATTGCCATGGCTTGGCGTCTCAACGTTTATGGAAACGATATGGCGCCATTTTTGGCGCCACGGCGACCCGTACACGCTCGCCATCGCCTTAGTCGTGAACGAACAAAGCTATTTGGAATCCCGCGTCATTCAACATCCTGCTTTTCGGCAAACGGTTTTTCAGACGCTGGAGTTTAAACTGCAGGAACTACTCTGCTTCAACCATATTTTGTTTCCGCATGACGACGGCCGGGGCGGCACCGCCTTGATCGGCCAAACACTCCACGAGTTTGAGTCGCTCCATGAACGCATTTTGCTCGGCAAACGGCTGTACTCGATTTTGTTTGACGATGAAGAAACATTGGAAAACGCTGTGCGCTGGGCGGTGCGCCATCCGCACACCGGCTCGCGCAAAGACTATTGGCCGCAGCTGTTTAACGACGTATGCGAATCGTTTCCACGGGAGCCGTACCGCCGCCGCATCCGCGATTGCCGAATCGTTCCCGGCGCCCCGCGCCTATACAGCCCGCAGCTTCGTCACGCGTGGAAAAACGTCGTCCATGAAGCAGCCGAACCCGGCGATTGGTTTACCGACCCGCACGTTGTCGGCTACCTTGTCAAACCGGAACGACCGACGAATGGAGAGATTGTGGATGCCTATTGTGAAACGCTCGAAAAAATGGAGCTGGCGATCATCGCCAAACACGCCTTCTTTCATGCGCGCTAGCCGCCGCGCCTACGTGGCTTCAGCGCTGCTTGCGTCTTGGACGGGGACGTATTTGGATTTGTATTTCGTGGGAAAAGGGCTGTATGCGTTCCCGAAACGGCCCTTTCCTTCTGTCTTTTCGATCGATATTTTCTTTACGGCCGTCGTTCTTCCGCTCGGCACCGTCTTCTTTCTTGCCCTCATGGAGCGGCTTAGCCGCCTTGGGCGCATGGGGCTCATCGCTGCATTGTCGGCATTGGCGGCCGCATTGGAGGCCAAAGCCGAGACGTACGGTTTGTTCACCCACACGGCCGAATGGAGCCATTGGTATTCAGTTGCCGGTTACGGTCTTTTTCTTTCAATAATATGGGAATTTTACCGCCGATTCCAAACGGTGGACTAGCACGAATGGCGCATAAAGGCAATGGCAGCGAGCAACGATAACGGGGAACAAACCGAAAAGACGAGCAGCTGCCGGATAGGAGGAATCCGATTGAGAAGAAAAAAAGCCGCATTCCTTTGCTTGGCTGTCATCGCCGCCAGCGTTGCCCTCATCGCCCAACCGGACACGGATGGAAAAGCATCCAAAACGGGCGGACGGGCCGTCATAACGATCTACTTGGCAGGCGATTCGACCGTCGCCGCCGCCCCCCGCTCCCGCGCTCCCCGGGCCGGATGGGGTGAAATGCTCGATGATTGGTTTGATGACAACGTCATGGTGAAAAATATGGCCGCTTCCGGCCGCAGCGCGAAAAGTTTTGTCGAGGAGGGGCGGTTGGCTCGCCTGTTGCATGAGATGAAAAAAGGGGATTACTTGTTCATCCAATTTGGCCATAACGATGAAAAGGTGAACGACCCGGCGCGCCACACCGAGCCGTTCACCACCTATCAGGCATATTTGAAACAGTATATTGACGGCGCCCGCGCCAAAGGGGCGACTCCTGTCCTCATCACCCCGGTCGAGCGGCGGCGCTTTTCCGCCGACGGACGAGCGCTCGATTCCCACGGGCCTTATCCTGCCGCCATGAAAGCGCTGGCGAAACAAGAGCACGTGCCGTTTATCGATTTGACGGCGAAAAGCAAACAGCGGTTTGAACAGCTCGGTCCGGAGCGGACGAAACGGTGGTTTTTATGGCTCGCACCGGGCGAACATCCCAATTACCTGAACGGCATCAGCGACAACACCCACTTTCACCAGCGAGGGGCGAAGGAAATCGCCCGGCTCGTCGTGGAAGGAATTGTCGAACTCAACCTTCCTCTTCGCCGCCACCTCATTCGTTCGCCATACGAGACCGTTCAGCCAGGCGGTCACTAGACCGCCTCAGCGACGAAACACCGTGACACCGGCAGCGCCTCGCCTGCTTTTTCCCGCCCCCGTCCCACCTAGGGCGGGTGTGTGCTCCCTTTTTACTCCCGCTAGGCGCTGTCCGACAGCCGGCATACCGCCTGCCTCTCTACCGGGCGCTTCCGACGTATGGCGCTCTGCCGCTCGTTGGTGAATGGTACGTTTTGTTCAACAAGCGGTGGTATATGGACGCGAGCACTTGTTGAAACAGCATGCCGAGAACGACCGGCACGCTGACTGCCGGCGGAAAATACGTCATCGCGAGCACCGCGCCGGCGCTGATGTTGCGCATCCCCCCGGTAAACGTCAACGCGATGATGTCCGCCGGGGCAAATCTGAGCCAACGGGCGGTCATCCAAGAAAGAAAATAGCCAGAGCTTGCGATCGCCAAGACAAGCAGCGCCATGAAAAACAGCCGGGCGTCAACACGGCCAAAATACGGGGCGACGACTGCGCTGTTGATCATGACGACAAGCGCCAGCGCCAGCTTGGAAAACGGGGACAGCACCACCGCCAGCTGCTCGTTCGCTTGAGCAGACAGCCGTTCGCCCACGAACATGCCGGCTAGTGACGGCAAAATAATCATAAAAAACAAGCCGAGCATCATCTGGCCCACGTCGAGCTCGACCACGCTTCCGGCCAATACAAGCAACGTCAGCGGCACAACGATGGGCGATAAAAACGTATCAATCAAAATGACAGAAAGGGCAAGCGCCAAGTTTCCGCGGCCGAGCGACACCCAGATAAAGCTTGTCACCCCGGTCGGAATAGCGGCCGCCAACACAAACCCGATCACCGTCCAACGGTCGCTGCCAAAAAACAGATGTCCAAGCCCAAACGCCCACAGCGGGATGATGAAATGGAGCAGACATAGCGCCGCAGCGATCGGGCCAGGGTGAATGAGCGCCTCTTTCAAATTGGCCAAACGCAAGCGCAAACTGCCGCTAAACGTCATCAACGCAAACAGCCACGGCACAAGCGCGGCATAGCCGTGCAGTTCGTCCGCCAGCCAGATGCCGGCCGCCACGCTCGCCGGCGTAAGAAACGGCAGCGCCTTCTCAAGCCGACGGTTGATCGATTGCCACATCGGTTTCATCTCCCTGTCTCGCCATTCAAGGGCTCTTTTGCTATGCCTACACCTCCCCCATTATACACCGTAATCGCCCCATTGGAGCGACAAATTTTCATGAAACCGATGGACAACGGTTGACCAGCCAGCTCCTTAGGCTATTTCGCTGCTTTTCCCCCTCACCATTCAGCAACAAAACGACATCGCCTCGCTTCACATCATACAGCCCAGTCATTGCTTTTTCCATCCGTTCAAGCCTTTCTTTGTTCGTCCATGCGCCACACAATAATACAAAAAGATTCCAACTCTCTAGCAGCTGGACATCGGTCATTGCCGATAAACGATTGCATGCCGATGCTCCTCTTTTTGCAATTCACCGACAGACACCAAATATTCCAAATGCGCCAATGTCTCAGCCACTGCAAACCGCCATTGGTGCACGGTCAGCGGCTTATGGCCGAACACAAGATGGGCCACTTCATAGGCGGTGCGCCCCGATGTTGCTAGCGTTTTCATTTTTTGCAACCGTTGTTCGTGGTGGCGGAAAATGTCGCTGATCCGCTCGCGAAATTGGCGAATGACCGCGCCATGGGCAGGAAGAGCCACATCCACCTCCAGTTCCTCCACTTTGCGAAGCGAGGCAAAATATTGCTCGAGCGGATTTGGATAAGCGCCGGGCCATACACTAATGTTCGGAGTAATGCGATCAAGCACATGATCTGATGCAAGCAACTGGCGCGATTCCGGCTGATAAAAGCTGATCAATCCATCGCTGTGCCCCGGGACCGGGATGACCGCCCATCGCCGCTGCCCCAGCACAATTTCCGAACGATCCAAAACGGTTAGCACCGGAAACGGGCTAACGCGCAACGACAGCTTCCACATGCTCTCCTCAATGTCCGTTACCAACTCATCCGGCACACCATGGCGGCGAAACATGGCACCCACTTCGCTCGCCTGAACGCTCTCTTCCCCCCACACTCGTTCCGCCATCGCATAATCCGGCTCGCTGATCCAGACAGGCGCCTCCGTCTGCTGTTGCATCCACCCAGCCAAGCCAAAATGATCCGGATGAAAGTGAGTGATGTAAATGGCCTGAACATGCCGCGGTTTGATTCCAAGCTGCCGAAACACTGCTTCCCAAGCGCGAATCGCCTCTGGATAGCGAAAGCCGACGTCAACAATGCTCCATCCATCCGCTTCCCGACCTACGTAACAATAGACATACTTCATCGGAAATGGAACTGGGATTGGAACGCGGTACATTTCATCTCCTATCCACTCCATTTCGATCTGCGTCATCCATTCTCCCCCCTTTTTTGCATCAAATCTTTTTTCATGTACCAAGAACGCTTCACTTTTATTTTATATTTCTGAATATTTAGTTAATAAAAATATTATGCTACAATCTTCTATCTTTTTCAACCTTCAAAATCATTAGGACAAAACAAAAGGGTGCCCATCCATCATTTTGGAACACCCTTTTCCATGATCCCATCGGTCATCCAATACTATCACAAGCGGCTACATCTCATTACTTTTGGATGATTTTGCAGGAAAATCCATTGCAGCAGGCTGCATCGTTCCCATCCGCCGGCTCATCCAGCGGTTGAGGCCGCGAATCACGTTTCGCATCGGTCCTTGCGTCATCGGCGCCATGCGTCTCCCTTGTCTCGCCCCCAACATCGCGGCTGCCACCGCTCCTAAGCTTACGCTGACGAGCGTCCAAATGGCGTTATTGTTTCTTCGCCGTCTAACAACCCCCAACCATGGATTCCACAACCCGCGGCCGCGCTGAACGCGGAACAGACGGAATAAGCGATCCATTGTACCTCCACCTCCTTTTGCTCGACAGCTCCCGTTCAACGGTTAGCATACGTTGCCTCTAAAAAGTCATACGTGGAAAACATTAGATGTAAACAGGGAGGGTGTTCTATATAAAAATTTCCATATATTTCACTATTTTCGTCCCTTTCATGTTCCTATATACTGAATTCGTATATACAAACAAACGGAGGTCACGACATGAAAAACATCGTTCCTTTTGCTTTGGCCGCATCCATAGCCACTGTATGGCCAGCTTCAGCGTTCGCCATTGAACGCAACGATCCAGCTTTAGAGCAGTATTTAAATGAAGCAGGGATCACAGTCGAAGAGCTGGAAAATTATTTGGACTATGAAGGCTATTCGCTCGATGAGTTTGACAGCGTGGACGAAATGCGCCGTGAGTTCGGCGAGCCGCTCACGGAAGAAAATTTAGCTCAGTTGCTCGCCAAACACGGATTGACCGAACAACAGCTTCGACAAATGCTCATCGACAATGGAGAAATGGAAGAGTCACAGGCCATTACTGATGTGTTTTTATTTTACAATGATCTGGAAGAATATATCGAACTGTTTAAAGATTACTCCGTTCCAATCACGGATGAAACGCTGGCCGCCTTTCTAAACGAACGCGGAATGACAAAGGAAGAGCTCATCGCCCTTCTTGATCGGCACGGCGAATCGTTGGCCGATTACCACTCGATCGGCGAGCTGAAAGATATCGTCGATTATTATCGAAATTTGACGCCGTTGACCGAAGAAACATTAAACAAATTTTTACAAGAAATTGGCATGACGAAAACGCAATTGGAAAAACTGCTGTCTAAAAACGGCGATTCGCTTGACAATTATGCGACGGTCGAGGAACTGTCGGAGACAGTCATCGACTACTTGCTTCCGGATTTAGACGAGCTTGGTTTGACGGACGCAGAGTTGGAAAAGCTCTATAACCATTTTGAATCGCTTAATATGGAAGATCCGCAATTCGCCGAGAAAATGGAAGAAATCGGCCAACGGCTTGAGGCGATCGGTGCGTACGATTTTACGAGCGTGACGGAGCTATCGCCAACGCAAATCGCTGAGATCGCCAATGTATGGACCGACCTGCTTTCCACATTTCAGCTGGAAGCGAAGTTTTATTTGACAAAAGGTGGCGAGAAAAAGCCGCTCAGCCTGTCGACGCTGCTGACAATGGAATCAGCGAGCGGCTACGATTTGCTTGTTGAAATTTACAGCACTGACGGCGAGCTGCTGGCTGATTTTGTCGTGACCGAAGAGATGTTTGCCTCCGACCTATTCGATGAAATCGGCGAAGACTTGCAACAGAGCGGCCAGGCAGCGAAAATCGAAAAAGTGGTGAAACCGGCGCCGCCGAAACCGCTGAAGCGGACCGAAGCCGGAGCGAAACTGCCGAAGACGGCATCCCCGTATGCCGCTTATATGCTTTTTGGTTTGACCTTAATCGGTGCCGGCGCATTCCTTGTCCGCTTCCGCCAAGGAGCCGAGGCGAAATAAATGAACCGGAAACGGCTCGTGCGCTTTTTTGGAGCAAGCTTGATCGCAGCAGGAATCGCCGTAGCCGCCGTTAGCGGCTTGAAGTGGAAAAACGGCTTGGAGGCGGTCAAACCGCTGTCTGTTGAAATAGAGAGACAAACAGGCGCTGCGCCGATGCAAATCCAAAGTTCACTCTACCCAAAACAGCCCAAAATCGGTGAACAAATCGGCGAACTCATCATCCCGAAGCTCAACATGAGCCTAGCGATTTACCACGGTACAGATGAAAACGAGTTGGAAAAAGGGGTCGGCCATTACGCCGGCAGTGTCCTGCCAGGAGAGGCGGACAACTGCGTGCTTTCTGGCCATCGTGACACGGTCTTCCGCCGTCTTGGCGAAGTCGGCCAAGGCGATCTCTTGATCGTCCGTACGTCCGCCGGCACATTCACCTATAAAGTGCGCAAAGTGCGCATCGTCGACGCCGACGACCGGACGGTCATCGTTCCAAAGCCGAAAGCGACACTCACCGTTTCCACGTGCTATCCGTTCCGCTACGTCGGCCCTGCTCCGCAGCGGTACGTGCTCGTCGCCAACTTAATCAATGATCGCTCTTAACCTTGCAAAAAGCGAAAGGATGGCCGAAACAAGGGCCATCCTTTTTTACTTCACTTCGTACGCGGTCCAAGTCGGCTTTTTGATTTTCGCCGACAGCGAGACAATTTTCCGTTTCACTCGGGCTGCTTCCCCTCCCGCTAACGGCATCGGCTGGTAGTTGTTCCTTGTCGTCACCGATGAAATGCGAAATGGGATGACGCGGATTTCTTTTTTGGCCGTCCGCTTGCCGTTTTGAAAAGAGAACACTTGCTGAAAGACAAACGTATCTTTGTCGCTCGGATTTTTGTTTCCGCCGAACATAAAATTGCCGAGGCTGTAGACGATGAACTTCCCTTTATACTCCTCAATCCCTTGAATGACATGCGGATGATGGCCGACGACCAAATCGGCGCCGCTGTCAATCGCAAAGCGGCCGAGCGCCTTTTGCGTGCTGTTTGGCACATAGCTTCGTTCCACTCCCCAATGGAAATGGACGAAAACGATGTCGGCTCCTTGTTTCCGAAGCGTGCGAATATCGTTGGCGATTTGCTTGCGCAACGTGCTGGTATTGCTCCAACCTTCATAGCCGAGCGCCCCGACTTGAATGCCTTTGACCGTTTTCATGAGCCGAAGCGTACGGCCGAAATAACCGATGTTTTCCTTTTTTAAACTGGCAATCGTGTCATTGTATCCTCGTTGCAAGTAATCGTATGTATGATTATTGGCCAGATTCACCGCCTCAATGCCGCCATAAGTTAAGATTTTCGCATAACTCGGGTGGCCGCGGAAACGAAATTTCTTGCTTGCCTTCCGCGTCGAGGTCGTCAGCGGCGTTTCCAAATTGACGGTCGTAAAATCATCTTTCTTGAAGATCGGCTCAATGTATTTCGTAAAATAGCGCAATCCGTGCTTTTTCACTTCTTCATCAAACGAATACGCATAACCGTAGTTTTCATCACGCCCAAGCGTCACATCGCCCGCCGCGCTGATGGTGATGCGCACTTCGTTCGGGTTCGGCGCCGCTTGTTTGGCAGAGGCTGACGCTATCGCCATCTTATCGATCGGACTCGGCAGCGGTGGATGCTCGATTGTTTGCCCCGCCAGTTCGTTTGGCGCTGCCAGCACTTCCTCGACGCCGCGATCAGCCGCATTGCTGCAGGAAAATAAAAAGACGGACGCCATACACATAAGCGCCGCATTTCTTCCCTTGATCCATGCGTTCATATTCCCTCTCCTATCAATCTATTTTCTTCAAACTACCACAACTTCTGCTAATGACGTATTCAACACACCCCCTATTTATCCCTTTTCTTTTCCTCAATTTAGGAGTGATGACCTAGCCAAGCCATGATATAATGAGCTTGTAGGCGTTTCCTCTCCTATTTCCACATCTTGGACTCCTCACGTTTCATGGTTGAAACGCCCCGAGTGAATCCCATCTCGATAAGGAGGTTTCTTCATGGAAGAGCTGTTGCGGCAGTTAACCACACTTGTTCAAGGACTTGTCGATGACATGTCCGTCCTGAAGCAAGACATGCAAACGGTGAAGCAAAAATTGGGTCAACTTGAACAACGGGTGGACAAACTTGAGCAACGGATGGACAAACAGGAAGAAGAGCTGCGCTGGCTGAAGGAGCAGATGAAAGAAAACACGGACATGATCAAAGCGATCCGCGACAATCAACTCGAACAGCGCAGCATTCAAGACGGCATGCGCCATGAAATCGCCAGCCTCCGCGGAGAAATGGCCGGCATTCGCGAGCAGATGGCAACAAAAGACCAGCTCTCCCGACTTCGCGAGCAAATGGCGACAAAAGAAGACATCTCCCTCATTCATCAGCGGCTTGATTATCAACTTGGCCGCATCGCGAGAGTGGAGGAGGAGATGCATTTGCTGAAGAAAGCGGATTGACACTCCACACGCTTAAAGGCATTTAGAGGGACTATTAGAAGTTCTTGTCAAGTCCTTACTCTACTCTATAATATGTGTACTTCCGCTAGTTATTTTGTTCGGTATACCAATCTCCTTATTGATAGACTACGTATTACAAAGAATAAATCAAATGAATCCTCCTATATCATTTCTCCTGCATGCTATAGCCTATTTTATTGCCGTAATAATATATTGGGTGATCAATTTTGGAGTAGATAAAATAATATATATAGGGGAGCCTGAAATAGCCTATAATGTATTTTTATTTGTGTATACCCCTTGTGTTTTTTGGATTATAACATACTCAATAAAAAAGCAATATTTAAGAAAATAAAATCGATACAACTTACATTTCGCACCCTACAGTTTGGAAAAAATTATTTATTTGATTTTTTAGAATAACTTTCCGATCAACACGATTAGCGATGGCAATCTTTTTTGCCATCGCTAATCGTTCTGTATGACATTACACGTAAATGCCCTTGTCCATGCCTGGTCCTTGCAGAACCCTTCACTGATTAAGGAGATCGGTTTCCCGAACGAGCATTGGATTTGCCTATCCGGCAGCTCCACCTGGACGCTTGTCCGGTTGGTCAGGTCAGTTTCCGGCCTCCTGCAACAACCGATTTGTCTCTTCCGCCGCCTGATCGAGCGCGTTTTGCGGATCGATTCCTTCGTACAACCGTTCCATCGCTTTCACGACATGTTGCCGAGATTCAGGGAAGACGGTGATGAGCGCCCCTTGGGTAGCAGGGGTTGATTTTGTTTCATGCAGCTGATCCACCGTCACTTTTAATTGTGGGTATTTCGCCCACTCCTCTTTGACGAGCGGCTCATCGTACGCAGCCGGGTTAATGGCAAAATACCCTGTGCGCACATGCCACTCAGCTTGGACAGGAGCGGTTGTCAAGTATTTCATGAACTCCCACGCCGCTTTTTGCTCCTTTTCGCTGCTTCCTTTCATCATCCAGAGCGAAGCGCCGCCAATTACGACGCCTTGACGTTCCACGCCATCCGGGACAGGCAAATACGAAACGCCAACGTCAAATGGCGAGTTATCGATCAACGTTTTTACACCAGCGGACGAATCCAAATACATGGCGATTTTTCCTGCTTGGAAGGCGGCGCGCATGTCGTCCCAGTTTTGACCGGCGTTGTAAAACGTGCCGTCTCGGTACATGTCGCTGATCAGCTCAAATACGCACTTCCCCTCATCTCCATTGAATACTGCTTTTGTCGCATCACTGCTCCGTCCATTGTTGTTGTTCACATACAGTCCGCCTTGTACGGCCACCATTTCTTCAAAAAACCAGCCGTAGTTCAAAATCGAGAATCCGTACCGTTCGGTTTCTTTTCCTTTTTTCTTTGTCAGCTTTTTCGCCGCTTCCTTCAACTCGCTATAGGTGAGAGGCGGTTTTTCCGGATCAAGCCCGGCTTCGCGGAACGCATCTTTGTTATAAATGAGTACAGGGGTGGATGAGTTAAATGGCATCGAGTAAATCCGCCCGTTCACGGTATAATAATTGACAATGTTTTTCTCCCATTGTGAGACATCATACTTGTCTTTATCGATCCACGTTTGCACTGGAACAATCTTTCCACTGTCGATCATATGCTTTGTTCCGACTTCAAACGTCTGCATGATCGTCGGGGCGTCTTTTGTCCCTGCTGCCGCATTCCATTTCGTCAGCGCCTCCTCATAGGTGCCTTGAAATACTGGCTTCACCTCAATCTCTGGATGGGTTTGGTTAAAATCAGCGACAATGTCATTTAAGACCGGCTCCAAATCCCCGCTCATCGAATGCCAAAACACCACTTCTGTTTTGCCTCCCGCCGCTTCGCCCGCATCTTCGCTTGAGCATCCCGCGGCAAATCCAATAAACATTAAAGCTAAGAAACTGGCTAAAACCTTTCTCATCTTGTTTCTCCTCCTCGCTATTGAATCGCTCCTTGCATAAGCCCTTTTCGCAATTGCTTCTGTCCAGCAAACAACAGCAACAAAGTTGGAAGCATCGCGATAACCGCCGCTGCCATAACGACGCCCCAGCTGCTGGCGATCTCTTGCGTCTGCAGCTGCTTGAGCCCGATCTGCACGGTGCGGACACGGTCATCGTTTGTAACGAGCAGCGGCCATAAATACATATTCCAAGCGTCCAAAAAACTGTAAACAGCCAGCGTCACCAAACTCGTTTTTGAAAGCGGCAGCACGACGCGGCAAAAAAAGCGGAAATTCCCCACCCCAGACAACTGCGCCGCCTCATACAGCTCGTGCGGAATTTGCTTAAACTGTTGCCGCAATAAAAAGATGCCAAATGCCATCGCCCAAAACGGCACGATGAGTCCTGCGTAATGGTTTGTCCAGCCAAGCGCTTGGATGGTCAAAAAATTTGGGATCACAGTCGCTTCCCACGGAACGAGCATCGTGGCAATGCACACGTAAAACCACCGATCCCGACCGGGAAAGCGGAGAAACACAAAAGCGAAAGCGGCGAGACTTGACACGATGAGGCGCCCCACTGTAATCATGAAAGCCACAAAAAAGCTGTTCCATAAATATCTCCCAAGCGGAGCCTGTTGAAACGCGGCCTCATAATTGACCAATGTCCCCTTCTCAGGCCATAGGCGTCCTGACAAAATAGCGGCTCCATCCATCAAACTCATCAGAAGAGCATAAGCCACTGGAAACAAGATGACAACCGAGCATAGGCATAACAACACATAGTGAGCCGTTGCCCGCGCTATTTTCATTGGTAGTGCACCTTCCTCTCAGCAAACCGAAACTGCAAAAACGTGACGATGGCGATGATGAGAAAAAGGACAAGGGCTTGCGCGCTCGCGGAACCAAACTGATAGTTGACGAACGCTTCCCGGTAAATCGCGTAAACGAACACATTCGTAGCCTCCACCGGCCCGCCTTTCGTTAAAAAGTCAATTTGTCCAAACGTTTGCAGCGCTTGAATAAGCGAGACCGTCGTGACAAAAAACAACGTCGGCGACAACAGCGGCACAGTCACTGTCCACAACTGTCGCCAATAGCTCATTCCAGCGATGCGGGCGCTTTCGTACAAGGATGGATCGATGTTTTGCAGACCGGCCAGCAACAATAAAAAGGTCAGTCCGATATTCATCCAAATCGTCGCCGCCGCCACCGCATACAATGCCGTGTCCTGGTCAAGAAGCCATGAAACAGGAGTCCCGCCGATCGCGGACACCAAACGATTGATGATCCCGATCGCCGGATTGTACATAAACATCCAAATCACCGAAGCGACTCCCACGCTCATCCCCATCGTAGAGGCAAAAATCGTCCGAAAGATCCCGATTCCTTTCCGCGTTTCATGAGCGAGCAACGCTAAACCGAACGAAACGGCGACCGTCGTCGGGACAGTGAGCACCGCAAATAGAACCGTCGCCTTCAAACTATGCCAAAACGATGCATCTTGAAGAAGAGCAACAAAATGCGCCAAACCGACAAATTCCGTCGGGTGCCCTTGATAATCGGTGTGAAACATGCTTAAATACATCGTTCTCCCCAACGGGTAAAAGAGAAACACGCCAAACAGTAGAAGCGAAGGACAAAGATACACCATCCCTTCCAACCACGATTTTATTGCGGCCTGCCGCGCCTCCCGCTTCGTCCGGACCGACCATGGCGCTGGGGAGGGAACCGTTGAAACACGCTCATTCATTGGTGAACCCGCACCTCCTCCCGCTTGATGGGCGGGGCTCCAATTCGCTTTCCAGACGCATCGAAAAACAGGAAATCCTGCTCATCAAACGTCAATGGCACCACTTCTCCCAAACGGATGCGCCATTGTCCATTCCATCGTGCTGTCCAATAAAGATTTTTTGCCAACTCAAACGTCACTAACGTTTCATTGCCGAGCCACTCGACATGGCTGACTTTGACGGCCATAGATTCTTCTCCTGATTCCGCCGGCTCAATATGTTCCGGCCGCAGTCCGACGATCACCCGTTCAGCCTTCGGCAAAGAACGACGCAGAAGACGGATGGGCCGCTCGTTTTGCAATAAGAGCGAATGTTCCAGCACATGCGCTTCCGCCAAATTCATCGGCGGTGTTCCAATAAATGAAGCGACAAACGTGTTATCTGGGCTATTGTATACATCAAGCGGACTGCCGATTTGTTGCGGACGGCCGTCATGCAAAATCATCATCCGATCAGCCATGGTCATCGCTTCCGTTTGATCGTGAGTGACATAAATAACGGTCATGCCGAGCTGACGCTGCAAGCGTCGAAGCTCGCTCCTCATTTTCGCACGCAGCTTGGCATCTAAATTGGAGAGCGGTTCATCCATCAAACAAAGCGGAGTCTGCGCGACAATCGCTCGCCCTAAGGCAACGCGTTGACGCTGCCCCCCTGACAATTCCCGCGGCTTCCTATGCAGCACATCGGTCAATCCAAGCAATTCCGCCGCTTCCATGCAACGTTTCACTTGTTCTTCTTTCGGCACCTTTTGCGCCTGCAAGACAATCCGCATATTTTGCTCCACCGTCAAATGGGGATATAGCGCATAATTTTGAAAGACCATCGATAACCGGCGGGCGTGAGGGGGCCAATCATTCGCCACTTGTCCATCGATCAATACATATCCTGATGTCAGCGGCTCAAGGCCAGCGATCAGCCGCAAAATCGTGCTTTTGCCGCATCCCGATGGGCCGACAAGAACAAAAAACTCCCCTGATTCAATCGCGACATTCACATTCTCGACCGCGCTCTTTTTGCCTCCATACGATTTCGTCACCTCAACCAGCTCAAGAAACGCCATCCGCTTTTCTCCCCTTTCCTCTTTTTCTATTCCATCGTAATCCATTTTTGTAAACACCATCTGAACTTATTTTTTGATTTATGTAAATATTTTTTGAATAAAAAAAGAAGCTCTGCCAACGCAGAGCATCCTGTCACAGATTTGTAATCTTTTGGATCATCTGTTTTCCCTGTTGATACAAACATCAGCGTGATATTAACGAACGCCCTTCATGAGCCGCTGAATGCTCGGGGCGAGCAAAAACAAGATGACGCTTAACACAACCGCCGCCCCGCCGATCGTGCCGAAATAGGCCGTTTCGTTTTCGGGCGTATAGAAGCGCACAAGCTGAGCGTTGATCGCTTGCGCGGCGGCGTTCGATAGAAACCAAAGGCTCATCGTTTGCGCTGAGAAAGCGGCAGGGGCAAGTTTCGTCGTCGCCGACAGGCCGACCGGGGACAGGCAAAGCTCCCCGAGCACGACGATGAAGTAGCTTAACACGAGCCAAATCGGATGGACAAGCCCTCCGCCGCTCAAATGCCCCGGCACGAGGATAACGATGAACGACAGGCCGGCGAACAACAAGCCGAGCGCGAATTTTTGCGGGATCGTCGGCTGCCGTTTGCCAAGCTTCACCCACATCCACGCGAACACCGGCGCTAAGAGGATGATAAACAACGGGTTCAGCGATTGGAACCAAGCCGGTGAAAGGTGAATGCCGGCGACATCCAGCTGTGTCCGCTTGTCCGCATAGTTCGCCAAAATGGTCGATCCTTGTTCTTGAATGGCCCAAAACATCGCTGAAGCGATGAACAACGGAATGTACGCGATCACGCGCGACCGCTCTTCAGCCGTCGTTTTCGGGCTGCGGTACATGACGACAAAATAGATGATCGGGATGATGATGCCTAAGATGCCGACAAGAGAAATAAACGTTTCCACAGTGAACCAGCCGTTTGGAATCAAGATGGCTAGCAGCACGGCAATCACAACCGCCCCTACGGCCATGATGGAAGCCGCTTTTTTCTTTTCCGCTGGCGTCAATGGATTCGGCACATACGTCCCGGCCAACCCGAGGTTTTTCTTTCTTGTCGCGATGAAGACAATCAATCCGAGAAACATCCCGACGGCCGCAAGTCCGAAGCCGAGGTGGAAGTTATACTTCATCCCCGCGGTACCGACAACAAGCGGAGCCAAAAAGGCGCCAAGGTTAATCCCCATGTAAAAAATGCTGAATCCGGCGTCGCGGCGGTCATCGCCAGGCTTGTACATATCGCCGACAATGCTCGAAACGTTCGGTTTTAACAACCCAGTTCCCAAGACAATGAGCGCCATGGACACAAACAGCGCCGCCACCCCGCCTGGAATCGCCAAGGCGATATGACCGGCCATAATGAGAAGGCCGCCGTAAAAGACCGCGCGCGACGTGCCAAACACCCGGTCAGCAAGCCAACCGCCAATGATTCCGGACATGTACACCAGCGCCCCATAAATCGACATAATCGCGAGCGCCAGATGCTCATCAAGCCCGAGCCCGCCTTTCGATACTTCGTAATACATGTAGTACACTAAAATGGCGCGCATGCCGTAGTACGAAAAGCGCTCCCAAAATTCGGTGAAAAAGAGCGTAAACAGCCCTTTCGGATGGCCGAAAAAGCCGCGCTGGGGAACGCTGGCAGCGATTTGTTGCTTGTCAATGGATGACATAACCACTACTTACCTCCTTTAAATTCTTTTAATATAATAATTCATTATGTTTATATTGTCAAAAAATTTTTGTATGATTTATAGTAAGGTAAATAAAACAATAATATTAAGAAAAATAATATTATTTAAATAAAAATTCCAAAAAATATTTCTCCCTTTCCGTTTTCTTCGTTATAGGAAAAACCTTTTTCCTCTTTTCGTTGATCATGTATAATCAATGGAAGGGAATCGTCGTTTCCCCAACAGCACCATTTCCTCTTTTCCATCTCATCTGCATCTTTGTGTTCACCGCAATTGGTACATGAATCGACGCTTCTTTTAAGGGAAAAGATATCGTGCATTCCGCTCCTTTCCGTCCCCGTGCAAAATGTGTTATACTGATCATGACACAGTTCACCAAATGAAGGGGATGTGGGGATGCTATACCCGTATAACGGAAAACGTCCGAATGTTCATGAAACCGCATTCATTGCCCCGGGAGCCTATTTGATCGGAGACGTCACCGTCGGTCCGGAATCGACCATTTGGTTCAACGCGGTCCTGCGCGGAGATGAAGGGCCGATTACAATCGGCGCCCGAACGAGCATTCAAGACAATACGACCTGCCATTTGTACGAAGGGTCGCCGCTCATTGTTGAAGATGAAGTGACGGTCGGGCATAATGTGATCCTTCACGGCTGCACGATCCGCAAACGGTCGATCATCGGCATGGGGTCGACGATTTTGGATGGGGCCGAAATCGGTGAAGAATGCATCATCGGCGCCAACACGTTGATTCCGTCCGGCAAAAAGATTCCGCCCCGCTCACTCGTCATTGGCTCGCCTGGAAAAGTGGTGCGTGAACTGACGGACAAAGACCTTGAGCTCATCCAGCTGTCGATTGATACATACGTGCAAAAAGGAAAAGAGTATCGCGAACAGCTGGCCGATCATCGGTAATAACGCCTTGAACGCTCTCCCACCTACGCTAAACGCTTAAAGGTGGGAGATTCTTGAGAACACCCGCCTCACAGCAAGCTGTTAACCAAGCCATCCCCGCCCACTTCAAGTGGGGGGGCTTCTCGCATAGCCATCAAGTTAAGAATTTGATCTTTTTTCAGCGCCAAAAACATGGTATCCTTTCTAACGAAAATCATCGTTGGAAAGGATTGTTTTTTGATGGCAAAAAAGATGAAGGCATGGATAACAACGATTCGTCAACTCTTCTCCTCTGAAGAACTGACCCGTCTGGCACGGAAAGTCGGATTCATTCAGCGGCAGCGTTCATTAACAGCGGAAGCCTTTCTGACGCTATGTGCTTGGGGAGACGGATCGCTCGCCTGTCAGTCGCTTCAGCGGTTGTGTGCCGATTTGGCGCTCTGGCATGATTGCTCTCTCTCGAATGAAGGACTGAATCAGCGGTTTACGCCTCGTGCCGTGGCGTTTTTAAAAGAGGTCTTGCCTGTATGTTCCGCGTCTGATTTTTCGCCGTCTCACGGCGGAAGAATGGGAAAAACGGCTGGCGTATGTGCGGAAAAAGGAAAAAAAGAAAGGGAAGGCGCTGTCACGCCAAACCCTTGAACAAAAGAAATATCACATCTTACTGACCAATTTACCACAAGAATCGTTTGATGCGCAACAAGTTTATGAGCTGTATTCGCTGCGCTGGCAAGTGGAGCTGTTATTTAAGGGCTGGAAATCCTTATTTGACCTTGACCGTGTCAAAAAGATGAAGAAGGAACGATTCGAATGCCACTTATATGGGACATTGATTGCCATTTTAGTCACGCAGACTCTTCTGTTCCAAGCCCGAAGGTATTGGCATCAACGGGAGGGAATCGAGATCAGTGAATGGAAGCGCTTAATATCCTCCAATCGTATTGGCATCGGTTTCTTTTGCATCCCCAAGCGATGGAAACCGCCCTTCCATCTCTCCTGTCTCTGTTAAGGAAACACGCGAGGAAAGACCGAAGGAAAGGAGAGGAAACGGTATCGGATCTTTTAAAGAAATTGGGGATATGGTAGTGTAGGTTATGGATATAAATGCCTGGCATGCCCAGCATTTGGTTTTCTCTTCATCCTTTGATTGATTTTTCGAACATGCGTATCATCCTAAAAAATTTTATACCGCTAACTTGACGGGTATGAGGTCCGCCCCTTCTTCAAGCAAACGAAGCGCCACTTTTTTTCCGACTTTTCCGAGCCCTTGGATGGCATACGTTTTGCCATGCAAATGCTTGCTGCCAAACACAACATCGTTCGTCGCCTGAATGCCGTAAACAACGCCCTCGGCCGTCGGCACGGATGAGTCGCCGCTTCCGCCATACGCTTCCGGAGCACCGACGATGCAATTCGTCTCTTTCATGGCGTGCACGAAATCGTCCGGCGTCGTCCCCATATCGGTGCCTGTGTAAAACCGGCCGCCTAATGACTCGACAAACTGGCCGAACGCACGAAACAATTCCGGCGATTTGTCTTTGCGCGGGTCGCCGATGATCACCGCTTTGCCGCCGCCAAAATCGACATCGGCAGCCAAGCATTTATACGTCATCCCTTTCGACAGCCGCAGCGCATCGGCGAGCGCCTCTTCCGTCGTGGCATACGGATGCATCCGACAGCCGCCGAGCGCCGGCCCAAGCGCGGTGCTGTGAATGGCAATGATCGCCCTTAGGCCAGTCGCTTCATCGTGGCAAAACACGACCTGTTCGTGTTCGCGCATATGGAAAAACAAATCGAAGCTTTGCGACATGTTTGGCGATAACATGACCTTCATCGCGTCCCCTCTCCTTTGCTTCACCGCTTGAAAGCGTTTTCAAGTTAATATAACAAAAAATATTATTACGTTATAATAACGTCATACTATTTTTATAGTAACGATGTTGGTTACCCGTGTCAACCCTCTGCCAACCCATTTTTCATCGCCAAAAAAAGACGCCGTTTGACAGGCGTCTTTCGTACATCAGCGAAACAGTTCGGACAACGATTGCCACTGCGTTTTCGCTTCCGTCATCATTTGTTCAAACAGCTCGGCCACCGTCGGCACGTCATCGATGAGGCCGGCGATTTGCCCCGCGTTGGTGAACTACCCCCACTTAATTTTCTAGCGAAAATTTGAAGTGGGGGCTTCCAAAGAAGTTTGACTGCTTCAAGCAATCCTTATTCTTTGAGGCGTGTC